>JBFZER010000126.1:0-4632 GCA_041306765.1 Spirochaetota bacterium
GCCCCTCCCCGGGCTCAGCCGAAGCAGGACCGTGACGGCCAGGGAGGCCAGGAAGAAGGCCGTCAGCCAGGCTTCGGGGTTCCGGTACAGGACGAAGAAGGCCGGTCGGTACCTCCGCGCCTCCCGGTAGGCCGAGGCGGGCACCCCCCGGAAGATCCCGTTCACGGCGATGGGAACCCGGGCGAACGCGGCCCCCCGGTCCGAGAGCACCGCGGTATAGAATCCCCGGGTGGGCAGGGGAAGGGACACCCCGAACACCCCCGGAGCGCTGCGACGGAGCGGCCCTTCCCAGGCGGACCTCCGGTCCGGATGCAGGACACGGACTCCGGGGGAGACAAGCCAGGGGCTCCGGATCACGAGCTCCACTCCACCGGCGTGCTCCGTCACGGATACGGAGACCCGTTCCTCCGCCAGCAGGGCGTCGATCCGCCGTTTCAGCAGGGAGACCGCCCGGGGGGACCGGAAGAAATCCGCCGTATAGCCGCCGTACAGGTCGCTGGAGAACACGACCGCGGCGCGGTTCCGGAATTCCCGGGACACCAGGAGAGGATCTCCCAGTTCGTTGGCCAGCAGCACCGTGGAGGGGTCCCGGGGGCTCAGCAGGGCCATGCCGTCCACCGTGGCCACCCGCTCGCCGTTCAAGGCCAGGACGGCCTGGGTTTCCCGGGAGAAGGCGGTCCGGGAGACGCTCTTCCGATCCTCGAACAGGAGGGCGGGTATCTGGTCGAACCGTTCCGCCCGGTACGCCCTGCCTCCGGTGTTCCGGGACAGGCGCTCCAGGAGCGCGAAATCCGCATCCTTGCCCACGGCGATCGTCGAGAGCCCGATGCCCGCCCGCTTCGCGTCCTCCTCCATCGGCCGGAAATCCGCGGGCTTCGTCACCCCGTCGGACACGATGATCGCGTGCAGGTCCCGCTCCCCCTGCCTTCTGAGGAGGTCCAGCCCCTCCCGCAGGGCCCCCGCCAGGTCCGTCCCCCCCCCCGCAGCGAGGTTCGGTATGTCCCGGGCCGGCTGCAGGGACGAGTTCGGCTCGAACCGGTAGAGCCACTGCCTTCCTTCCGAGAACAGGAGGAACCCCACGCGGTCCGTGGGCTTGAGGGCCTTCAGGAACTCCACCCCCGCGGCCTTGGCCAGGGAGAGCTTGTCCCCGAACATGCTTCCCGACACGTCCAGCAGGAGGAG
The DNA here is from genome assembly GCA_041306765.1 of Spirochaetota bacterium. Lineage (GTDB taxonomy): Bacteria > Spirochaetota > Spirochaetia > Treponematales > UBA12059 > JAAYUR01. The sequence continues at coordinate 1,183 of JBFZER010000126.1, forward strand.
GACGGCGAGATCCGGAAGCCGCTTGAGGGAACGGGGAAGGAGGTCCACGGGCAGGAGGGACTCCAGGTCGGGATTGTCGCCGGTTCGGCCGAAATCCGGGGAATCCGCGGCGAACAGCAGGCTGACCGCCTTCCGTTCGACCAGTTCCCGGAGAGTACGGGACACCCCCCGGGGGATCGCGCCCAGGGGGATCCCGTCGAAGGCGACCAGGGGGTAGGCCGCGAGGTCGACACCCTCCAGGTCCGCCGGGGAGATACGACGGGTCGAGTAGGCCGATTCCAGGAACCCGGATACTCCGGCCCGGTCGCTCACGACCAGGATCCGGGGAGCCCCGGGGTCGGGCCGGGCGACCAGGATCTCCTCCCTGCGGATCCCCGGGGAGCCCGAGAATGTCAGGGAGATCGGGCTGCCCGTGCCGGCGGAACTCAGCAGGATTCCCGCAGGCGGCAGCTCGGGGCCGGTCCAGGTGCCCAAGGCGGCCTCATCCTGGGTGGCGGAAACCAGGTCGTACCGGAGGGCGCCGGGTCCCGCCGCCAGGGTCACGGCGACGGAAGCCTCTCCCGGAATCTGGCGGTACGTCGCGGCGCGCAGGAGGGGCTGCTCGTCCGGTGCTACGTCCAGCAGGACGGATCGGCCTGTCCGCTCCCGGAATTCCCGGATCAGCCGGAATTCCTCCCCCGAGGGCGGGGTACCGCAGATCAGCCGTATCCTTCCGAACCTCCGGGGGGATAGCTCCGCGTCCCTCAGGGCGGTTTCCACGGAGGGCCGGGCCGGCAGGGATGCGGCCAGGGATTCCGCCGCCTCCGGACCGGACCCCCGCAGAATCGGGACGACCCGGTCCGCCAGGACCGCGTAGAGCTGCCTGCGGGGCAGGCCCGATGCGGCAAGGGAAGGAGGCGCTCCGGCCGCAGGGGCGAGGAGGTAGGTTCGCCGGGAGGTCAGGAAGGCCGGCACCGGCAGAGGGATGCCGGCCAGGTACGCCGCCAGGAGGAGAGGAGGGATCAGGAGTCCACTGTACGACAGCGCTTTTCCCTTGTGCGGCGTCATGGTTCCGCCTATTCTATAAGGGCGCCCGTCAATTCCGCAAGGAGAATCAAGGAGATCCCATGGACGCGTCCATCATCAATCCCTTCATCGCGGCGACCACGAGCGTGTTCAAGGAGATGTTCGGACTGGAGGCCGCTCCGGACAAACCCTATGTCCTGGAGGAATCGACGGATTCGATGTGGGAAATCTCCGGACTGATCGGCCTGGCCGGTGCCGCCCAGGGGATCGTGGCCATCCGGCTTCCCGCGGGCATGGCGGAGACCCTGCTGGGCCGGACAGGCGTGACCTTCAAGACCGAGGACGAAAAACGGCAGATGGTCGGCGGCCTGGTCGCCGAATTGACCAACATCATTTCCGGCAACGCCGCAGGACGGTTCAAGGACGTCAACCTGGACATCGCCCCTCCCGTGGTCGTCCGGGGGGACAGGCACCAGATCTCCTGGCCCAAGATAGCTCCCGTCCTGGCGGTCCCGATTAAGACTCAGGCGGGCTCCTTCGAGCTCGACGTATGCTTCAAAGGGGCGTGATTCCTTCTGAGAATCGCTGAAGCTCCGCTCCAGAGCAGGGACCCGGCATGAACGCGGAAGGTGTTCGACCCGGGTTCATGTTACGTTCCGGAGCCATTTCCGGGAGCGCAGGCGCCACAGGCCCAGACCGAACTTGGCGGCCTCGTCCATGCCAAGCAGCAGGAACACGATCCAGGGCTCAAGGTGCCAGGCGAAGGCGCCCAGGGCGGCCAGGGGGACCCCCACGATCCAGACCCCGAAAATGTCGAAGAAGGCCGCGAACTTCGTGTCGCCGCCGGACCTGCACACCCCCACCACAATGTGGAGGTTGAAAACCTTGATCGGGAAGACAGCCGCCAGGCAGTAGACCATCGCGCCGGCCTGGCGAAGGACCTCGGGCTCCAACCGGAAGAGGAGGGGAAGCGCCCGGACGGTCGGCAGGAGCAGGATACCGATCGCCGCTCCCAGGACGGGGCCGAGGGCAGCGAAGCGTCCGGCCCAGTCGTAGGCTCCCTCCCGGTTACCTTCTCCGATGCGCTTTCCCAGCATGACCGCCGAGGCATTCGCGGTGCCCATGAAGAGCACCATGGACAGCTGGGAAATGGTGCTCTGGATGTTGAACGCGGCGATGGCCTCCGTGGAGATCCGCGCGAAGATCCCGTTGTAGAAGGTGATGCCCAGGGACCAGGCGACCTCGTTGAAGACCACGGGGAGGACTATACCGGCGAATCTCGAGACATAAGGCCGGGTCCAGTCCGTCAGTTCCCGGAGGGAGCCCGCGGGCGGGTGCTTCTTCGTGTAGGTGACGGCCAGGACGATACCGGCCTCGAGCCAGCGGGAGACGATGGTGGCGATGGCCGCTCCCCGCACGCCCAGGGCCGGGAAGCCCAGGGTCCCGAAGATGAGGACCCAGTTCAGGAAGGCGTTGGCAGACAGGGAGATGATCGTAGCCGCCAGGGGGAGCCGGACCCGCTCCACCCCCCGGAGGGCCATGGAGAACATGAAACTGGCCGCCAGGGCGGGGTAGCTCCACGCGACGATGCGGAGATAGGAGGCCCCCGCGTCCAGGACCGCGGGATCCCGGGAATACAGGCCCAGGATGGCCCGGGGGGCCGCCAGGGAGGCGGCCGTGAAGACCAGGGACGCGGAGAGCCCGAGGGCCAGGGCCAGGCCCGTGGTCCTGCGTATGCCCGCCTGGTCCCGGGCTCCCCAGTACTGGGCCGTGAACACCCCGGAGCCGGATCCTATTCCGAACAGCAGGAGCAATAGAAGGAAAAACACCTGGTTGCCCAGGCCCACCGCCGCGAGTTCAACGGCCCCCAGGCGGCCGACCATGATGGTGTCCAGCATGTTCACTGAGGATGCCACGAGGTTCTGGAGGGCTATCGGGATGGCAATGCGGAAAAGGTCGGCCATGAATCGCCGATCCGAGAGAAACCGGGAGAGGGGGGAGGATGAGCCTGGGGGGATTCGCACGGGTGCATCCTAGCCGAAGGCGAAAACAGGGGCAAGCCCGTGATAGTGTCACGAAGCTTGTGAAGGCTTCTGGTAACGGAAAAACCACGGACTAGGCCGCTGCATAGCGGGGTATATAGTCCGGTTCGGATTTGAGTGGCGTCGGATACTCCTTCATCCAGATCTTCCGTTGGGCTTCCGTCAAGTGAGTCCGGCTCAGGAAGGCTCTCCGGCTGAACATCCAATCCAATCCCGACTCGATCTGTGCCCGGGGTATCCCCGCTTCCTCCGCGTGAACCCGGTCCTGGTCAACCCGCCCCCGGATGCGAAACCGTTTCCGATAGTTGAGATGTACCAGGTAGCACCAAAGCCGGGACATCCCGTTCGAGACGTTCCGGGAGAAGCAGCCCGTCTCCCTTCGATGGTTGGCTTGGTCCTTCCG
>JBFZER010000127.1:0-4844 GCA_041306765.1 Spirochaetota bacterium
GCGTTCCTGCGGATTCCGAAGACCCGGAAGAGGTTGAACACCCCCTGCACCGCCCCGAAGGGGCAGGCGTACTTGCAGAAGGGCCGCTCCACGAAGAGGGCCAGCACGAGAACCAGGACAAGGATCGCCAGGGCCGAGAGGGTGATTTCGGGGGACCAGAAGTTGAACAGGGCGAAGTAGGGGTCCCAGGACTCGAAGACCAGGGTTCCCGCCCGGGTCGTGGCGTACACGACGAGTGCCAGGACTGCGTACCGCAGGTACCGCAGGATCCTGTCCAGCTTCGGAGGCACGAATTTATTGTAGCGCTTCGGGAAAAGCTTCCGGCCCAGGGCGCCCACCCACTCCTGGAGGCTGCCCAGGGGGCAGACCCAGCCGCAGACCACGGGACCCGCGATCAGGGAGAGGCCCAGGGCTATCCAAAGGAGCACGAAGGACGACTCGTGGATCTTCTTCACCAGGGGAGCCCCGGTTATCGCGCTCCACAGGGACTCGACGCCGCCGAAGGGGCAGATGGAATGCAGGCTGGCGCCGGCAAGCCAGGGCAGGGCCTTGCCGCTCTCCGCCAGGGTGTGATTCACCGAGATCAGGGCCACGAGGGCGAAGAAGAAGATCTGCACTCCCCGCCGCACCCATCGGATCGACTTGGACTTTCGCATGGGAACCTCCTATTGCCTTTCTAATTGCATATATCATGCCAATTTTAGGATATAGTGAACATAATATATTCATATTTGATTTATTTACTTATATATAAAGCATTTGCGACGCGGGAAGCGGGGGTCTCCCCCATCCGTGAACTATAGGAGATGCGGAACTGTATGTCCAGCCGGGAAAATATTTCTCCGCCCGGGAAAAACAGTCCCCGGGACCGGGTGCCTCGCCGGACGACGGGGAGCGGAAATGCCGCGGGTCAGAGCCGGAAACCGGCCCCGGTACCGATGCGGTCCCGGAAAGCCTCGGGCGTGGCGGCGTCCGCAGGCTCGACCCGGATGTAGCCTTCCTCGTCCATGGTCATGAGGAGGGCGTCTTTCCAAGCGCCGGCCGCACGGGCCAGGAATTCGCGGCAGCGCTCCAGGCTCTCCCCGTCCCCTCGGCCCGGCACCAGGAGCTCCACGTAGCCCTCGGAAAAGACCGACACGCTCACCCACTTCATCCGGACCACCACGTCGCAGACGTTTCCGCACCCCGGGACCAGGTCCGTGTGGCACCGGATCCACTCGTCGTGGAAGCCCGGGATCGGGAGCACCACCCCGCCCTCGGCCAGCCAGCTCGCCCCGTGCCGGAACGCCCAGGGCGGAAGGGCATCCGGAAGGTCCTCGGGTTTCACCCGGAGGCCTCCGCCGGCCCCGTCCCCGGCGCACCCGTCCGGATTCCCGCGGCGGCGGACAGTCCCCGGTCGCCCAAGGCCGCGAGGAAAGCTCCGAAATGGGGCGGGGGCGGCGCCTCGGCCCGGACCGGCGGGTCCGCGGGCAGTTCGAGGCGGGCCGCGTACAGGAGGAGGCGCTTCAGCCCGTATTCCTTCCCCAGCCTCTTGTTCAGGGCGAAGTCGCCGTGCCGGTCGTCCCCCAGGATGGGATGCCCGCGGCCCGCCAGGTGCAGCCGGATCTGGTGCATCCGTCCCGTGCCCAGCTCCAGCTCCAGAAGGGAGAAGCCGCTTCCCGAGGTGAGGATGCGCCACCGGGTCTCGGCCTCCTTGCGCTCCCCCCGCACCTCGATGGCGTCCCGGATGACCCCGGAGGGGGCCCCGGGAACCCCCGAAGCCAGGGCCCGGTAGACCTTGACCGCCCGGCCCTTGTCGGCCAGGAGGGCGGAGTACCGGGACGCGGCTTGCGAACTGGCCGCCACGGCGATGCAGCCGGCGGTGTCGCGGTCCAGGCGGTGTATCAGGAAGGGCCGGAACCCGAACTGCCTCTCCACCGCCTCCACCAGGCTGGTCCGGATGCCCGCCCCGGGCTGGACCGCCAGGCCGGCCGGCTTGTCCAGGACGAGGATGTCGTCGTTCCGGAACAGCACTTCGAGCATGCGGCGAAGGATAGTCCCCGGGGCCGGGATTGGCAAGACCGCCCCGGCCGGGGCGGCCGACGGCCCGAGGACCGCCCCGGCCGCACCTCAGGCCCGCTAAGCCCCCGGGCGGGGCGGGAACCCGATGCCCGCGGCCTGGGCCACCAGGGTGGCGGGCACGGGGGCACGGGCCTTGCGCACGGCCTTGCGGTCCCGGGTCAGGGCTATCGCGCCTCCCAGGGCGCTCACGGCGCAGAGGGCCCCGACGTACCAGAGGGCGTTCCCGCTGTCGTGCCAGGGCAGGGGCACGTTCATCCCGAAGGCGCTGACGATGAAGGTCGGTATCATGAGCACCAGGGAGATCACGGTCAGCCGCTTCATCACGATGTTGAGGTTGTTGGAGATCACCGAGGCGAAGGCGTCCATCATGCCGGAGAGGATGTCGCTGTGGATGTTGGCCATGGTGATGGCCTGCCGGTTGTCGATCTCCACGTCCTCCAGGAGCTCCGTCTCCTCCTCCCGGAACCGCATGAGGCGGCTCTTGAGGAGCTTTTCCAGCAAAAGCTCGTTGGACTTGAGGCTGGTGGTGAAATACACCAGGGACTTCTCGATGGTCAGGAGCTGGACCAGCTCCGTGTTCCGGACGGATTTCTGCAGCTCCCGCTCGATGGCGGAGGTCCTCCGGTTGAGCACCTTGAGGTGCCGGAGGTAGACGATCGCGGCCCTCCCCAGGAGCCGGAGCACGAAGGTGTTCTGGTTCTCCAGGGAAAAGCCCCGGACCCGGTTGTCCGAGATGTCGGAAAGGACCTCGGAATCCGCCCAGCAGACGGTCACCACCCGGTCCGGGAAGAGGACGATGCCCACAGGGGCCGTGAAGAAGGTCGGTTCGTAGCGGCTGTCGTGGACGGGAAGCCGGACGATCAGCAGGGTGTACTCGTCCTCCTTCTCCAGGCGGGACTGCTCGTCCGCGTCCACGATGTCCTGGAGATGCTCCGCGAGTATGCCGTAGGCGCTCTCAAGCTCGGAGAGATCCTCCCGGGAAGCCCACCGCGCGTCCACCCAGGTTCCGGGTCCGGCGGCCTGGGCCGGGACCAGGACTCCTTCCTGCTGTTTCCAGATTCGGATCATGTGAGTACCCTCCCGCCCCCGGGAGGGTCGCGCGCGGTTCGACGGCTTTCAGGAAGGCTGTCGGATGGCGGGTAACCCGGCTCTCGGGGGCCAGCGTTGGAACGAGATTGATGACGGACAACTACCGTCAGGATCCATTCGCTTCCCCCTTCTTGGCGCACGAGCGCCGGTCTGGCGGCCCCACGGGGCGCCGGGTCCTTCCGGGCTCCGCTTCCCGCGGAAACCCGGTCCGGGTCCGGAACCAGTATACCGCCGGACCGGGATCGTTGCAATCACCGGCATTCCCTGGTTTGCCGTTGCCCCGGCCATCCGATATACTTACTATCGAACGAGGAGGGAACGGGTGGAGCCCCTGCGGGATCTAACCTGGATGAAATACCTCTTGACCGGCCCCCCCGCCGATACGGCGGTGCGGTCGGGATTTTCCGCGTCCATCGTCGCGGTGCCCCGGACCAAGGAGCGGCACCTGGAGAGATACCGGTACCGGGCCTTCGTCTTCGAACCCGACGCCCGGTCGCCGGTCCTGGCCGTGAACCTGGAATCCGACATCCTGGGCGAATACCTCCTGACCCTGGAGGATTCCCGGGGCCGGAGCGTCCTGGAGCGCTACGACCGCGAGCCGGCCTACGATGTGTTCCGGGTCCGTGCCCTCGAGGAGGCGGGTCGCAGGATGCCCCCCGGGCCGGAAAAACCCGAGCCCCCGAGGAATACCGATGCGCACTGACCGTCAGCGTCCCCTCCGCTCCTTCCGCCTTCCTCCTCTCCTGGCGGTGCTTCTTCTCCTGCTTTCGCCCCCGCCGGCCGCCCGGGCCGAGGAGCTCAACTCCGACTCCGGTTTCTTCCTGGAGCTCCCGGAAGGGTTCTCCCTGAACGACGGGGACGGGAGCACCCGGTTCTCCTTTACGGATCCCGGCGGGGTACTTCTGTTCCAGGTTTTCCTGTACGAACCGTCCCGGTTTGCCGGAGCCCCGGCCATGCTGGCGGATATCGGGCGCAAGCTCTCCGCCGCGGCCGATTCCGAGGCCTTCACCTACCAGCGTCGCTCCGCCGTCCTGGCGGACCTGACCTTTTCTCTATCCGGAGCGCCGCACCGCGGCTGGGGGCTCTTCGTCGACGGGGCCCCCCGGAACGCCGCGGGAAAGCCGGAGAAGGATATCGCCCTCCTGGCCTACGTTCCCGCGGAACGGTACGAGGCGTACCTGCCCTTCATCCTCTCTTGCCTGGACGGATTCTCCGCGGACCGGGAAGCCCGGCTCTACCCCGGTCCGGTCAGCCAGTTCAACCTCCCCTGGGATCCGGCCGCGCGGAAGCCCGCGGATCTTCGCTTCGGGAACAAGACTCTCCGGATTCCCCACGACCCGCGGGAGGGCACGGCGGCCCAGGACACGGTGGAACGGGAGTTCCAGGTGTTCAGCGCCTATGCCCGGTCCGCCCCGGACCTGGCCCCGGCCGCCTGGGCCCGGTTCTACCGGATGGTCTACCGGGAGACCTTCCACCGCCTGGACTTCCTGGCCCTGGCCCTCCAGCGGGAACTTTCCGGTGAGCCCGACGAACGGGCCCGGACGGCCCGCCTGCTCGCCTGGACCCAGGGCTTCCGCTACGAACGGGACCGCGCTGGGAGCGACGTCGTGAATCCCCTGTCCGCGGCTTTCGAGGGCCGTGGGGACTGCGATTCCCGGGCCCTGCTCCTGGCCATCCTGGCCCGTCACGACAAC
>JBFZER010000128.1:0-9675 GCA_041306765.1 Spirochaetota bacterium
ATCCATGCCCGGCGATAAGGAGAGAGGCATGAAGCGAACCCGAATTTCGTTGCGGCTTATACTGCTTCTGTCGCTACCGTACTTCGCATCCGCGGAACCGCCCTGTCCGGCTCCTTCTTCCGTCCGCGGCCGGGATGTCCTGGCACTGGTGGAAGAACTTGCGGGGCCGGCCTGCGAAGGTCGGATGATCGGATCGGCGGGCGGCCTTCTGGCAGCCCGCAAGCTGGAGGGGCTCCTTCGGACAGCCGGGTTCGGGATCGAGTTCCAGGAATTCCCGGAGCGCATCGGCGTCCTGCGGGGGACAGCCCGGCTGGAGATCCTATTGCCCGGGGGCGCCGCCGAAGCATTCGAGTACCGTAGGGATTTTCGGGAAACCGTGCGGGGAGGATGGGTCGGCGGAAGTGCGGAAGGCCCGTTGCAGATTCTGCGAAGCGCCCGCGAGGATTTCCCCCGGGGATCCGTTCTCCTGGTGCCGGCCGCGTTGTACGATCCGGAAAACCTGGACGGATACGCCGCCCGCGGGGCGGCCGGGGTGATCCTGGAGCTTCCGGAAGGATCCCCGGCCCAGCGAACCGGATACACCGGCAGCCCTCCCGGACGTCTCGTGGAACCCCGCGAGGGGCCGGTCGTGCTGGCGGTTTCAGAGTCCGCTTTCCGGATTCTGGAGACCGCGGCTCGGAGGGGGGCGGCAGCCCGCATCGCAAGCCCGGTCCGGTTCGAGGATGTGACCGGCAGGAACCTGATCGCGGTCTGGAACGGCGACGGCGGAAGCTTCAAGCCCCGGTTGGTGCTGATGGCGCATTACGACCACATGGGTACGGACCTGGACGGGCGGACCTTCGCCGGGGCCCTGGACAACGCGTCCGGGGTGGCCCTGGTTGTCCGCCTGGCGGAGGCCCTGGCAGGCCGGAATCTTCCCGCGGATTTCGCGGTCGTGTTGACAGACGGGGAGGAGATCAACCTGTCGGGCTCCTGGACCCTGGCAAACCGGCCCCCCTTTCCATTGAGGGGCGCCGCGGTACTGAACCTGGACATGGTGGGATCGGGATCCGACCTGCCCGTCACGGTGTTCTTCAACGGGGATCCTCCAAGCCGGGGACTGGCGGATTCGACGGCCGCGGCGCTCGCTTCCGCCGGATTCCGGCCGTCCCTCCAACCCTTCGTCCACAACCTCGATCATGCGCACCTGCCCCGGGCGGGCGCCCGGGCGGTAAGCGTCTGCGAGTACGATACCGCCGTCTACCACACGAAGGGGGACCTTCCGAATCTCCTCAGCGAGTCGGAACTGTCCGCCCTGGGGGAGGCCTTTCTTCGACTCGCCCTGGAAGAGCTGTCCACCTTCTAGAAAGGCGATTCCGCGTCCCCGCTCTTTTGCCTCGACAGGCGAGCCCGGATGGCGTACTATATCCATATACCGGCTTAAGGTTCGGATGATGGATCCCAGCTTCGAGGCCGGAATAATTCATAGGAGCAGGTATGGCAGAGAAAGAGACCCTCGTAATCGCGTCCAAGGTCAAGGCGTACATCAAGGCATCCGGGGACATGAAGTGCTCGGCCACCGTCATCGACGCCTTGTCGGACAAGGTCCGCGCACTCTGCGATGAAGCCGTCAAGAGCGCCAAGGCGGACAAGCGGAAGACCGTGCAGGACAAGGACGTCCGGTAGACTTTTTCTGTTCGCTCCGGGGGCGCGCCGATCGCGCGCTCCCGGAACCCGCCGGGCGAGAGCCCATGGTTCCCTCCGAGCAAGATAATGATAGAAATTCTTCCCGCCTCCGAACCCGTCGGGGTTCTCAAGGGTGAACTAAGGGGCTTGGAGCAAGCCTGCGGGAGCCGGGACGGCCCGGTCCGTTTGGAATTGGAGTCCGCGCTAAACGCCTACAAGGACATGCGATCCCTGTTTCTCGCCAGGGTTTCCGGCCGTTTGGTCGGAGCGCTCTCGGTATTCGCTCCCATGAGCCGCGAAGCGGAAATAAACGCCGCGGTCCTCCCGGATTTCCGCCGAAAAGGCGTATTCCGGGAGCTCCTTGCGGAGGCGGAGCGGGAGATCTCCCGGTTCGGATACTCCGAGGAACTGTTCGTACTGGATTCGCGGTCCGGCTCCGGAAAAGCAGTCGCCGCGAAGCTGGGCGGAAAGCACGAATACACCGAATACGCCTTACGGTACGAAGGGCCCTGTCCAGCCGTTCCCGGCCGGGGACTGGAGATACGGAGAGTGGGCATCGAATCGCTGGAGGAACTCGTCGACCTCCGCTCCGGGGAATTCGGAGATTCCCGGGAGGAAGCGGAAGCCTTCGAACGAGCCACCTTCGCCTCGCCCGATCGGCAGGTGTACGCGGCGTTCCTGGACGGGCGGATGGCGGGAGCCTGTTCCCTGGGATTCCAGGGGAAGGAGGTTTCCATCAACGGCCTGGTCGTCGACAGGTCCCTCCGCGGCAGGGGCTTCGGCCAGAGCCTTCTGGCCTGGATCGTCCTGAATCTTGAAAAGAAAGGTTTCGGCATGATCCTGGACGTGGAGAGCCGGAACGCGGACGCCCTCCACGTCTACAAGAAGATGGGGTTCGCGCAGGACACGGCCGTGGAGTACTGGCGCAGGGCTCTGTCCTCCTAGGATTCGAGGGTTACCCTGGAGGAGTCGATGTCGGAGATCCGGGCGGCACCGGTCATGACCATGGCCTCCTCCAATTCCGAGCGGACCTTTCTCAGGTACAAGACCGCCCCCTCCGCGCCTCCCCCGTAAACGGCATAGGCGAAGGGACGCCCGATCAGCACTCCGTCCGCCCCCAGGGCAAGGGCCTTGAAGACGTCCAATCCCGTCCGGAATCCCCCGTCGATCAGGATCGTGATCTTGCCCGCCACGGCCTTCACGATCTCCGGGAGCACCTCGATGGTCGCCGGGGTTTCGTCCAGGACCCTGCCCCCGTGGTTTGAGACGACGATGCCCCGTGCCCCCGCCTCCACGGCCTTCCGAGCTCCTTCGGGGGTCATGATGCCCTTGAGGATGAAGGGTACCTTCAGGCTGGCCACGATCTGGGCGATCGCCTCCACGGGCATCGGGGATACGGGCTTGCCCATGGCGGCAAGGACGGTAAGACCGGCTGCGTCGATGTCCATGGCCAGGGCGAAGGCTCCCGCTTCCTCGGCTTTCTTCGCCCGTTCCACGACCTCCCGAACGTTCCAGGGCTTGATCGTGGGAATCCCCACGCCCCCCGCAGCCCGTATCGCCTCCAGGGGTTCAAAAAACGCCGGATCCTTGGGTCCATCGCCGGTGAACGCCGCGGTTCCTTCCGAGGCGCAGGCGTGGACCACGGCGGCGGAGTAGGTGCCGTCGTTGAACGAATCGTTGTAGTGCAAGCTTACCGCCCCGATGGGAGCGGCGAAGACGGGAAGCCTGAAGGTTCGACCGAACAGCTCCGCTTCAGTGGACACCCCCCGGGGTTGGTAGATCGTGTTCATGACCAGGCGGATCTTCCGGATCTCCTGGTAGTTCCGGATGAATCCGGCTCCGGTTCCCTTGCCTCCGGGTCCCGGGATCTCTCCCCGGCAGGCGACGCCGTTGCATTCAGGGCAGACCCGGCAATGGGGGCCGATGTTTTTTTTCGCGGCTTCGCGGACTTCCTGGAACGTCATGGCGTACTCCGTCGGGAAGGATGGGCGAATATATAACGATTCTTCGATCTTCACAAGTGCAGCGGGAAATCCTCCAAAGGAGGGCGTGACCCGGAAACATGTCGGACGATGCCCCGGACGATATGGTATTATCTCTCCGGGGGTACTATGTCCGTACACTTCGCAGAACCCTTGCGCCTACGCTCCCTGACCGTTTCGAACCGGCTGTTCATGGCTCCCATGTGCCAGTATTCGGCCGTCGACGGGTTTCCGAACGACTGGCACCTCCGGCATTACGCGGAACGCGCACTCGGCGGGGTCGGCCTGGTGGTCGTCGAGGCCACGGCTGTTCTTCCGGAAGGGCGCATCAGCCCCGCCGACCTCGGGCTCTGGGACGACGAGCATGCCCGGGCTTTCGAGCCCCTGGTGAAGGCCGTCCATGATTCGGGCTGCCGCATCGCGGTTCAGCTGGCCCATGCGGGCCGGAAGGCGTCGACGTATCCGCCCTGGAAGGGGAAAGGACGGGTCCTCCCTTCGGAAGGCGGCTGGGAACCTGTAGCACCCTCGGCCCTCGCCTTCGATGAGGACTACGCCGTTCCCCGGGAGCTTCCTGCGTCCGAGATCCAGCGGATAAGCCGCGCCTTCGGGGAAGCGGCTGGACGCGCCATGGCGGCAGGCTTCGACGCGGTGGAAATCCACGCGGCCCACGGCTACCTGATCCACCAGTTCCTGTCCCCCCTTTCCAACCGGAGATCCGACGGCTACGGAGGCGGACTGCCGGGAAGGTCGAAGTTCCTCGGGGAGGTCGTCCGATCGGTCCGGGAATCCGTCCCGGAAACCTCGCCCGTCCTGATCCGTGTTTCCGCGACGGACTGGATTCCGGGGGGGTGGGATGTCGAAGAATGCGCCCAGGTCTTGGGCGAACTGGAAAGCCTTGGCCTGGACTTCGTGGACGTATCCTCGGGAGGGCTGGCGCCGGGGGCCAAGACCCCCGTCGGTCCGGGATACCAGGTCGGGCTGGCCGCCCGGGTCCGCGCAGTGACGGGTCTAGCCACCGGCGCCGTCGGTCTCATCACCACCGCGGAGCAGGTGGACCAGATCCTGCTTGCCGGGAGCGCCGACGCGGTATCCCTGGGACGCCTCCTCCTGCGCGACCCCTGCTGGCCCCTTCGCAACCTGCCGCCGGACAGTCGCCGCATCCCTGTCCAGTACCTGCGGGCGTATTGACCCGCAGGCTAGGCCGGGACACCCGAGGACACGTAAAGCTCCGCATTCAAGACGGCGGCTCCCGCGGCTCCCCGCTCCAGGTTGTGTCCCAGAGCCAGGAATTTCAAGCCCAGGATGCCGCAGGAACGGAACCGGCCCACGGAAACGGTCATGCCGTCCCCCGACTCGGCGTCGAGCAGGGGCTGGGGGCGGTCGATTTCTTCCATCACCGTCACGGGGTACTCGGGGGCGCTGGGCAGTCCCAGATCCGCCAGAGGAGACCGGTAGGCCTTCAGGCAGCCCAGAACCTCGTCGACCCCGGGATCCCCGCGAAGCCGGACGGAGGCGGAAATGCTGTGGCCGTTCCGGACAGGGACCCTCGTGCAGGTGGCCGATACCGGGAAGGGTGCGGGTTCCACCCGGTCCCCGAACAGGGTACCCAGGATCTTGACGGTTTCCGTTTCCAGTTTTTCTTCCTCTCCGCGGATGAAGGGCACCACGTTGCCCGAGATGTCCAAGGCCGAGGTTCCGGGATACCCTGCGCCGCTTATCGCCTGGAGGCTCGTGGCCAGCACGGCTTCTATGCCGAAGGTTCTATGAAGAGGCGCCAGCGCCGTGGCCAGGATGGCGGTGGTGCAGTTGGGGTTGCATGCGATCCCGCCCCGCCAGCGGCGGCGCCGGCGCTGTTCATCCAGCAAAGCCAGGTGGTCCGCGTTCGCCTCCGGCACCAGGAGGGGAACGTCGGAGTGCATCCGGAAGGCGGAGGCGTTGGAGAAGACCACGGCTCCCGACGCGGCGTACAGGGGCTCGATCTCCGCGGCAGCCTGGGCGTCCAGGGCGCTGAAGACAATGGGAGCCCATGCGCGTTCGGGGGAGGTTTCCTCCACGATCCGGTCCGCGAGTCCCGCGTACGGCACGCCCCCGGCGCGCCAGGTGCAGGCCTCCCGATACTTCATCCCGGCGCTCCGTCCGGATGCCGACAACGCCTTGATCTCAAATAGCGGGTGTCCCGCTAGACGGGACACGAACCTCTGGCCTACGATGCCGGTCGCCCCGAGCACGGCGACTCCGATGCGTTCCATTGATATACCTCCGTCCGTATGATCGAATTCGTGAGATGGGTGAGTGTCGGATGATCAGAGGTTCGGACGCGTCAACCAGCGGCCTTGATATGCGCGAAGCGAGAGCGATACCAGGTTCGCCGCTCGCCCCGCGGATCGAAGGAATAGCATGGCTCCTCCATCGGTAGCCGGAACCTAGCATGAAGGCGGAAACCGATACAAGGGAAGGGAGGTTTCAGGGCCGGTTTTCCCTGTAGTTTCATGAAGAAACAGGGATTTTCCGTGCGAGCGGCCGCTACTCAGGTGATGATGATTCTATCCGAACAGCCGAGGCAGGACGTAGAGCTCGAGTTCCCTTCGGACGGCTTCCATGTCGATGGTCGTGAACCGACCGTCCCGATAGAGCACACGGCCCCGGACCATGGTCAGCACGACGTCGCTGCCCCGGGCCGAGTAGACCAGGTTGGAAACCACGTTGTGGCAGGGTTGAAGGTGGGGGCGGTCGAAGTCCAGGAGAATCAGGTCCGCGTCCATGCCGGGAGCGATGCGGCCGCACTCGTCCTGGCGCCCCTGGGCCCGGGCGGCGTTGACCGTGGCCAGGCGCAGGGCATCCAGGGCGGAAACCGCCCGAGGATCCCCGCTTACCCCCTTGTGGATCAGGGCCGAGGCTTTGATCTCCTCGAAGAGGTCGTGGCTGTTGTTGGAGGCCACGCTGTCCGTTCCCAGGGCCACGTTGATCCCCTTGCCCAAGAGGGCGGGCACGGGAGCTATTCCGCTGGCGAGCTTCAGGTTGCTTACGGGATTGTGCGCGACGTTGACGCCCCGGGCGGCCAGGAGTTCCATGTCCGCGTCGGACACCCAGACACAGTGAGCCGCGACTGCCCGGGTGTTCCAGACCCCCGAGCGGTCCAGAACCGCGGCGGGGGTCATCCCGTACTTGGCGATGCAGTCCTGGTGCTCCTTGCGGGTCTCCGAGAGGTGGATGTGCATGCCCAGGCCGTTCGCGGCGGCAAACTCCGCCACCGCAGACCAGAGCTTCGGGTTGGAGGTGTATTCCGCGTGGATGCTTGCCTCGATCCGGATGCGGCCCGAGTCGCGGCCGTGCCAGTCGCCGTGAAGCCGGCGCATCTCCGTGCAGCCGACGTGGGAGTCGAAGGAAAAATCATCGGAGAACAGGGACGTGCCCCGGGAAATATTGGCCTTGACGCCGGATTCCTCGACCGCGGTAAGGATATCCCCGCAGAAGTAGTACATGTCCGTGAAGGAGGTCGTGCCCGAGGCTACGGCTTCCGCGATTCCCAGGAGGGCTCCCGTGCGGACGCAGCGTCCGTCCAGCTTGGCCTCCACGGGGAAGATGTACTTGCTAAGCCAGGTCTGAAGGTCGAAATCGTCCGCATACCCCCGAAGGACGGTCATGGGCAGATGGGTATGGCAATTTATCAGTCCCGGCAGGAGGACCTTGCCCCGGCAGTCGATCCGCTCGCCGTCGAAATCCGCAGGAGCCGTGTCCGTGACGGATGCGATCTTTCCTCCGCATACCAGGACGAAGGCGTGGTCCCGAACGGGGGCGGAATCTGCCATGGTTACCGCCGTGACGTCGGCGAAGAGCGCATCGTTCAAGGTTCCCTCCCGATCAGGCCGGCGGATCCGCCGGCGCTTGGCAGCAGGACTTCACCATGGGCCGCTTGAAGGTGTCGACGCAGCACCGCAGGACAGAGGACCGGTTCCCGCCCATGGATTCCTGGACCTGCCGAAGACTGAACTCCTCCTCCGACATGCCCGTGCACAGGTTCGTGACGATTCCGATGGAGGCGTAGCAGATTCCCGCCTCCCGCGCAAGGACGACTTCCGGCACGCTGGTCATCCCGACCACCTCGCCGCCCATCCGGGCGTACATTCGTATTTCCGCGGCGGTCTCGAAGCGGGGTCCCTCGGTGCAGACATACACCGCTTCGCCCTTCACCTGAAGGCGATGTTCCCGGGCAGTCTCCAGGAACGCCTCGGTGAGTCTGCGGCAGTAGGGCTCGTGCATGGGGGCGTGGACCACCTCGTCGCCATCCTCGAAGAACGTCGACGGCCGGCTTTTCGTGAAATCCAGGAAGTCCCGGAGCACGACAACGTCGCCGGGAGCGAAACGCTCGGAGCAAGAGCCCACCGCCGTCGTGGCGTAGACGAACTCGATGCCCAGGGACCTGAGGGCCTGGATGTTCGCCCGGAAGTTGATCCGGTGGGGAGGCACCGAATGGCCGCGGCCGTGCCGGGGCAGGAAGGCGAAGCGGTACCCGTCGATGGTGACGAGATCGATCTCCGCCGATCCGTACCGGGTATCCACCGTCACGCTCTCCTTGTCGTCGAAGAGCTTATAGACCCCGGTGCCTCCGATGATAGCCTGGTTCATGGGCCTCTCCCCCGCGGACGCGCGGGTCCTGTGATTCTAGCGCCTCGCTTCCCCTTGTCAACCGGGACCCGCCGCGCCGAGTATCGCACCGCCCTTTCAAATCGCCGGTGCAGGCATTAGTATATCGAATACATGAAGATCATCGTAGGGCATTCCAACATGGACCTGGACTGCATCGGATCCATGGTCCTGGCGCAGTACCTCTACCCCGACCATGTTCCCGTGCGAAGCCACCTGATCCAACCCGCGGCTCGCAACCTCATGAACCTATACGCGGACCGGCTGGACTTCCTGGGCCCCGGTGACCTCAAGGGTGAACGCATCGAGCGGATGGTCGTGGTGGACGCCCGTTCGGAGGACCGGATCTCCGATGTCCTGTCCCTGATCGAACCCGGAAAGGTGGAGATCGAGATCTTCGATCACCACCCCCCGGCCGGTCGGGACATCCCGGGCGGAACACTCCACGAGTGTTCCTACGGCGCCAACGCCTCCCAGTTGTGCAAGCTGTTGGCCGGGAACGGCATCGGATTGGACCCGGAGGACGCCACCATCGCCCTGACGGGCATCTACGCGGATACGGGAAACTTCACCCATTCCAACGTCTGCCGCCAGGATTTCAACGCCGCGGCCTTCCTTCTGGAGCAGGGCGCGTCCCTGAAGCTGGTAAAGGATTTTTTGGTGCCCCTGAAGGAGCGTCACCAGGTGGTGCTGTTCCACGAGGTACTGGCCTGCATGGAGAGCCGGAACATCCGGGGCCACGTAGTCCAAGTGTGCTACATGGAACTGGAGGAGGATTCCCAGGGCCTGGGTGCCGTCGTGGAGCGGGTGTTCGAAGTGGAGAACGGAGAGGTGTTCCTGGGATTCTTTTACTTCAAGCCGAAGAAAAAGGCTCTCATCATCGGCAGAAACACATCCCCGGACGTGCGGCTGAACGAGATCCTGGCGGATTTCGGCGGGGGAGGGCACGCCCAGGCCGCCTCCGCCACGGTGCGCACCGAGAACGGCCGGGAACTGTACGAACGGTTCCTGGCCTATCTGGAGCGCGCCCTGCGTCCCGCCGCCACCGCCTGGGACATCATGACCGAGGAGGTGGAGGTCCTGGGCCAGGAGGACAGCCTCCTGGACGCCTCCCTGTTCTTCGAACGGACCATGCACACCGGGGCTCCCGTTGTGGACGGGGAGGGCAGGCTTGCGGGCATCATCACCCTGCGCGACATCCTGAAGGGAAGAAAGTCCGGGCAGATGAAATCTCCCGTCCGGACCTTCATGTCCCGGAAGGTCGTCACGGCGGCCCCGGATTCTACGGTGAGGGAGATCGACGACCTCCTGTTCCGGCACAACATCGGGCACCTCCCGATCGTCGTGGACCGCAAGGTCGTGGGGATCGTCACCCGGACGGATT
>JBFZER010000129.1:0-19056 GCA_041306765.1 Spirochaetota bacterium
GGCCCCGGGATACGGCGGCTCGAACTTGCTTCAGTTCGACGACTACCCCTACGTGTCCCGCCCGGGGGTCGCCCTGTTCGTCGTTTCGCTCACATACCCCGCGGGCTGCCTCTACCTCTCCTGCGGACTTTCCGACGGATCCCGTGCGATCTACCGCTGGACGAACCCGGCTGTTCAACAACCCTCCCGCTTCCCCGAGGTCTACGGCCCCCTGGTAGGCGCGCTGTCGGACGGCCGTCTCCTGGCAAAGAAGGATGAAACTCTCTCCGTTCTTGATCCTGATCTGCAACGTGAATTTTCCTTCCCCTCGGGAAAGTTGAAGTTTGTCCATGAGCGCTGGGACGGGACTGCGATGATCTCCGTCTTCACCCGGACCGTCTTCGTCCGCACCTCCCGGAACGACGACCGGGGCCGCCTGGACGTGGAGGTCTACGAGATTCCCACCGCGGACCTGCACAAGTTGGCGGACTAGCGGAAGCTCTCCTTCATGGACTGAAGGAACTCCAGCATGGAGGGGTTTCCGGCATACCGGGCTTCCAGGTCCCGGAAGTAACGGTCCCGGACCGCGGGATCCCGGATCCGCGCGGCCCCGTCCACGATGTCCGCTGCGTTGAAGAGCACCTCTTTCTGCCCCGCCGCCTGGAACGCTTCCAGGTAACGGGCGACCCGGGCGCGCATGCCCGGGAGTGCGGCGGTCACGGCGTCGTTGGAGAAGAACTGGTCCATCCGGGCCCGGCCGGTCACGAGGGCGTTGACGCCGCCTATTGCCAGTATCGCGTCCTCCTCTTCGGCGTAGGCCGTATATGCCGCGGTAACCGAGTCGTACCGGGCCCGGGCGGTCTCCAGGTCCGTCTTCAGCCGGTCCCGCTCCTCCCGCATCGCCGCGAACTCCGCGGGGGATACCCCCGCGGCAGTGGTCCGGGCCGCGCGGTCGGCGGTGATGTCGGTACTCCCCTGAACGGCGGCCAGTTGGGCATCCAGAACCCGTATCCGCTCTTCCGTGTCCGTGCGGTATTTCTGGAACGCGTCCGCCAAGGCGCGCCCGGATCGACGAAGTTCATCCGCCGCCTGGGGTATCTGCTCCGCGAAGGGAAACCGGGCCATGACAGTCGCGTACCCGCCCAGGGCCTCCAGCCAGCGCCGTGAGGCCTGGTCCGCGGCGGCGACGCTCAAGGGCGCGGCCGCGGACTGGGTATCGGAGATTCTGCGAGCGGAGACCCATGCGGTCACCCCGGCTTCCTTGGCGCGCTGGAGGGCCGCGGCCGCCCGGGCCTCGTCCAGGGACGCGGAAGTGAGAAGGGTTCTGAACGCCGCATCGAAGGCCGGTCCGTCCTTGGCCGTGTAGGCCGCGTCCAGGTCCGCCCAGGCCCGGTCGAGCTTGTCTTTCTGGACGGTCGTGCCCGCGGTGCGGGCCGTGTAGTTCTCGTCCAGGAAGGCCAGGGCCGCGGTGAGCTCCGGCAGGGCCGCCAGCATGCGGCGGTAGGCGGCATCGGCCTCGACGCGGTTCCCGGAGTCCAGGGCCGCCTTGGCCTTGGCGGCCTCCTCCCGGATCCTGCCCATGGCTGAGATGGCGTCCCCCACCCTGGCGGAGTCCGCGGAAGACCGGGCCCGCTCCGCGGAAACCGTCCGCTCCACAAGATCCACGGCGAAGAGGTCGGCCTCGCGCCGCCGGCTGAGTGCCGCATTGCCGGCCCGGGTCGGGTCGGACAGGTATTGCCGTAGAGCTTCCGCGCTCCGGGCGGCGTCGTCCAGACGGCCTTCCTGGATCGCGGATCGGGCGGATGCGTAGAGCCCCAGGAGTCGGTCCTCCGCGGCCCGCGCCTGGGCGGCGTCTTCGTTGTATTTCGAAAGCTCCGTTTGAGCCGCTTTCAGACTCTCCGCGGTGCGGGCCCGCTCCGATTCCAGGGCCTTGTTCTTCTCGTCCAGCTGGGCGCGAAGCTCCTGCTCCCGCTTCCGGGATTCGTCCAGGATCCGCTGGCGCTCGGTGGTGGCCGACTGCAGGCTGGCCTGGAATTCGGTGCGGGCCTTGTCCAGGCCGGCCTGGATGGCCAGGCGCTCCTCGTCGGCTTTGCGGGCATACTCGTCCAGTTCCCGCCGGAGGGCTTCGGACTTCTCCCTCTCGAAGGCCTTCAGGCGCTCCTCGATGGTCGACGGGGTGAGTCCGGCGGCGGTCAGTCGCTGCCGTTCCTTCTCCAGCTCCACGGCCAGTTCGGCGCGAAGCTCGGTTTCCTTGGCCTTGACCCGGTCCTCCACGCTTGTGAGGAGCTGGCTTTTTTCCCGGTCCAGGGCGGCCATCTTTTCCTGAATGGCCGTGATCTCCCGGTCTTTTTCCTGGATTCGGCCCTCCGCTTCCCTCTTGATCTCCTGAAGCAGTCGGCCCTCGGCGGTGGAGATGACCGCGGTGGAAGCCGTCTGGGCCCTATCGGTTTTGTCGAAAAATTTCCAAAGGCCGTACAGCCCGGCGGCGAGGATGAGGACGGCGAAGAGATTGACCAGGAGGGGGGCGGTGAATCCCCTCCTCCGAGCCCGGACCTTCCAGGTATCCGGGCCGGCAAGGATGCGGCTGGACTGGGCTACCCGGTCTATGTGGACAAGGATATCCCGCTGGTCCTCTTTGGATATCCCGGAATTCTCGTCCAGGGACAGGTCCAGTCCCGTCGTGCCGTTGGCCGACCGTATCTCTTCCGCCTTTCGCAGCAATCCCCGTTCCAACATGTATCCGGCTCCTTGCCCCGCGAATCCTCAGCGTAAGTATATGCCATCCCGCCGTGAAAGAACATGAAGACGGGCGGCATTCCCGACGACCCGCATTTTTATTATCGGCAATATCTTACCGTTCGGTCCGGCATTCCGCGCGGGCCGCTTTCATTGACTAATGGTCCGGGGATGGGTTAAAATGAATGGATAGAATCACGAGCATGGCCGACTCGTCGTCATGCCCGAAATCCACGACCTCCGAAAGAGACCATGACGGAAAAGGGCAGCGCCAGCGAACTTCTCTCCCAAGCCTACGAACGACTCCGGGAGGCGGACCTCGAGGGCGCCTCCGCCCGGCTGGACGAAGCCCTGTCCGCGGATTTCGAGAGCGGGGAGGTGCTGTTCGCCCTGGCCTGCGCCGCCTGGTGGAAGGAAAAACTTGCCCGTCAGGGCGGATGCGCTTCTCCCTTCGAGCGGGGGGAGCAGGTTCTTTCCCAGTGGAAGGGTTTCCTGGCGTTCCAGAGCCGCAGCCCCGGTGACTACGATTCGGCCCGGTACGCCTTCAAGCAGTTCGCCTTCGTCACGGCCCTGCGGGAATTCCGTTCCCTGGGGGCCGAGGAATCCGAGTCCTGGGAGCCCGAGCTGGCACTCCGTCTGGGCCGCTGCCTCAAGGGGTCCGGAGACTTCGCCGGGGCCCTGGAAAAGCTGGAGCCCGCCGCCCGGGACCGCCGGGACGCGCCCGAAGTCCTGGCAGAGCTGGCGGACGTCTACGGCCTGGTCAATGAAGCCCGGACCTCCAAGGCTCTGTTCCGGGAGGCCTTCTTCCTGAACCCCCAGCGCATCGACACGGCCTTCCTGGAGTGTCCGGCCCTGGTGCGCCTCGTGGACCATCTCCGGGGACTCGGATTCCGGAGCCCGGAGCTGGAGGAGTGGATTCCCGTCTACGGGAGCCTGCTGGGCATCTTTTCGGTGAAGCGGGAGCTCAAGCCCATCGAGGCCGGCAGGCTCCGCCAATCGATATACGAATTGGAAAACGAGGTCAAGGAAAACGCGGAGCGGAGGAGCCTGTTGACGCCCCGGCTGATCAACCGGTACTTCTGGCTGATCGATCATTATATCAACGCCAAGGAAGACCGAGCGCGAATCGACGAGGTTCTCCTGAAGATCAAGTTGATGGACCCGGCCGTGCACAAGCAGTACGTAGCGTAACCGACGGAGAGGAGACCGATATGGCAGATTCGCCCATCGCGAAACGGCTTCAGGAGATGCTCAACGAGGAGAAGTGGACCCGGGCCACCTTGAGCGGATACTCCGTGAATCATCTCAAGGACATCGACGCCCTGTTCAAGGAAGCCGCCGCGGCCAAGGCCGTGGATGAGGTGCGCGAGGTCTGCGAGGAGCACCTGGGCCATACCAAGAACAGCATCATCGCCCTGTACCTCTCCGGGATCATCTCCCTGTCCCGCCAGCAGATCGACGACTCCAACATGGTCGCCCTGATGGACATCTTCACGGAAAACAAGAAGTGGAACATCGTGGAGTACGTCTGCCTGCGCATCCTCGAGGAATCCGGGGAAAACCGCACGGCCCTGGTCAAGCTGGCGGAGTGCTACCAGAACGAGGAACGCCCCGAGGAGATGTACGCCGTCTGGGAACGCCTGATCCGTGTGGATTACGAGGAAGCCGACATCGTGAAGGCCCTCGCGGAACACCGGGAGAAAGAAGGCCGCACCGAGGAGGCCATCGACTTCTACCGCAAGGCCCTCCACCGATACATCGCCCGAGGCATGTTCACCGCCGTCAAGGAGCTCTGGAGCAAGCTGATCGAAGCCTGCCCGGAGGACATCGACTTTTTCCTGCACGTCCAGCGGAAGATCGCCAAGCAGATCAGCGAGGACAAGGCCTCGGGTCTCCTCATGGACCTCTACCGCCACTACAAGGCCAAGGAGGACTGGAGCACCGCCACGGACATCCTCAAGGTGGTCATCGCCTACGACGAGAAGAACCCCGCGGTGCGCAAGGAGATCATGGACTGCTACCGCGGAAAATTCGCGGGGCACTCCCAGCTGGATGACTATGTCCGGCTCTCCAACCTGGGACAGTCCTACCGGAGCCTCACGGAGGCCATGGCGGATTTCGAAAAGCACATCGCCTTTGACGTGGGGAATTTCGTGTTCCACCGCACCTGGAACATCGGCCGCATCGCGACCATCCGGGGAGACGAGATCGTCATCGACTTCGCGAAAAAGCGGGGGCATTCCATGAGCCTCAAGATGGCGATCGACAGCCTGGTCACCTTGAGCCGCGACCATGTCTGGGTGCTCAAGGCCGTATGGTCCAAGGACAAGCTCCACGACAAGGTCAAGAGCGAGCCCGTATGGGCCCTGCGCACGGTCATCAAGAGCTTCGACAACCGCGCGGACCTGAAGAAGATCAAGGCCGAGATGGTACCCTCCATACTGACCGCGGGGGAATGGACCAGCTGGAGCTCCAAGGCCCGGGACATCCTCAAGACGGACCCGATGTTCGGGAACGCCCAGGACTCGATCGGCACCTACATCGTCCGGGACCGCTCCCTCTCCCTGGCGGACAAGATCTACGCCCAGTTCAAGGCCGAGAAAGGCTTTTTCGAGCGCGTCCGGTTCATCCGGGACCTGGCCGACAAGGGGCAGACGGACTCCGAGTATTTCATGGAGATGCTCGGGTTCTTCACCGGTTACCTTCGTTCGTATTCCACGGTGAACGAGCACATCATGGCGTCCTACCTCCTGGTCAAGGAGCTGGCCGCCGAGCACAAGCACCTCGCCTCGGCCCTGGCCCCGCAGTTCACCGAACTCTTCGAGAACATCGAGGACCCGGTCTCCGTGTACGAGGGCCTCAAGGATTCCGAACTCCGTACATCATTCCTCCACCACGTTAAGACCTTCGTGCCCGACTGGGCGGAGGTCTATGTCCGCCTGTTCCCCTACTCCCTGTCCCCTTCCATGGTGAACACCCTCCTAGCGGCGGGACACACGGACAGCCTCCAGCGCATGGTCATCGACATCGTGGAGAATTACAAGGATCACCGGGACGCCTTCATCTGGGTGGTCAAGAACATCTGGGACGAGCCCTGGGTCAAGGCCCTCCACCTTTCCTACGAGAAAATCCTGATCACCCTGATCCACATCCTGGACATCTCCTTCAAGGAGATCGAGAACCACCGGGACACGACGGACAACCGCAAGATCAACAAGCAGGTACAGCAGATCCTGTTCAAGGAAGGGACCCTGGAAACCTTCCTGGACGAGTCCGAGCACGACACCATCGAGCGGGTCTACACCCTGCTGGACGATGTCAAGGACCTCGACCCCGCCGTCAAGCTGCGGATGCGCAAGCAGATCGTGGAAAAATTCCCGGACTTCAAGATCACCGGAGAGGTGGAGAAAGCCGTCGTCTCCCGGGGCCTCATGGTCACTTCGGAGAAATTCTCGGAAAAGCAGAAGCTGCTCCAGCAGATCATGGAGGTCGAGGTTCCGGCAAACCAGAAGGAGATCGCCTACGCCCTGTCCCTGGGGGACCTCCGGGAGAACGCGGAGTACAAGGCCGCGAAGGAAAAGCAGGACGAACTGAACTCCAAGGTGGCCAAGCTCAAGAACGAGATCGAGCGCGCCCAGATCTTCGACAAATCCACGATCAACGCGTCCAAGGTATCCTTCGGCACGGTGGTGCACCTGGCGAACGAGACGGAAGGCAAGGATGAGACCTACACGATCCTGGGCCCCTGGGAGTCCGAACCAACCAGCAATGTCATTTCGTACCTCTCGCCCCTGGGCAAGAAGCTGTTGAACCACAAGGCGGGGGACCGCCTTTCCTTCTCGATACATGACCGGAAGTTCGAGTACGTCCTGAAGTCTATCAAGGCCGCGCAGCTCTAGCATCCTGCCCGGCACGGGAAGGTGGACCGATGAAAAAGTACCTGCTTGCCCTCGTCGTGGCGGCGTCCCTGGCTCTCTCGTTCCCGGCGGTCGCGCAGGAGAAGCCGGTGGACCTCATCGTGCTCCTGGACGCTTCCCAGAGCATGTTCCCGTATTTCACGGAGGTCGTGGATTACGTAGTCTCCCGCATCGCCCGGGAGTACCTCCGGTTCGGGGACACCTTCCATCTCCTGACCTTCACCGATGCCGTTCGCATCGAGATAGCCCAATCCGTGCGCACCGAGCAGGACCTGAAAAGCCTCCTGGGGCGCCTGTATTTGCTCTATCCCTTCGGCCGGAGCACGGACCTCGTCTCCGCCCTGTCCTCCCTCTACCGATACACGGCGGACCTGCCGGAATCCAGCCGGAAGCTGATCGTCATGGTAACCGACGGCATGCACAACCCGTCTCCCCAGAGTCCCAACGCGGGACTGGACGCCGGACAGGTACGCTCCCGCATCGACGAGACCGCATCCCGAATCCGAGCCAACGGATGGACCATCCGTATCGTCCGGATTCCCTTCGACGGAACGGCGGGGCCGGCGGGAACCGGCGCAGCCGGACAATCCGGCACGGGCACCTCGGAATCACAGGGGGCCTCCCCGGGCGCCGGGGATTACCTGAGCGACGTCGCTTCCGGCCTGGGGGCCCCGGTCACGGATTTCACCTCCGACGGCAGGGAGGATGCCGCCGGCCGGAGCGTGGAGATGCCCCGTGTGACCTTCCCCGGCCACCTGGGTCGTCAGGGATACGACCTATCCTTCCCCCTTGCGATCGCGAATCCCTCGGACCGAGACCTTCGCCTGGAACTTTCGGGCGTGCATATACAGGGCGTCAACGCGCTCCGCAAAAGCCTTTTCGTGGATATTCCGAGGGGGTCCGAGCGAACCGTCCAAGTCCCTGTCCGGATTCCCGACGCGGTCGAGCCCGGTCCCGTCTCCCTGGAAGCCGAACTCCGCTTCGCGGACGGCGTACGGGTCGTCCCGACGGTGGGAACCCTGTCCCTGGATCTGGTCAACAAGCCATTGGCCAGGATATTCCGGACCACGGGCACGGCGGCGATCTTCCTGGCGCTCCTGGCCGCAGCCCTGTCGCTGATCGTGATCCTGGTGATCTACGTCCGGGGACTTCACCGAAGGGCGGAGGAACCCGTCGTCGCGGCGGTCCTCGACTCGGAGGCCGCCGCCGCGGAGGAACGCCGGCGCGCCCTGGCCTCGGTTCGCAGGGAGGGACCGGCACGGGTTTCCAGGGCGGAGGCCAGCGTCTATTCCGCGGATCTCGTACCTCGGCACGTGAGCGAGGACGAGGCCCGGAGAATCCAGGAAGGCATGGTCGCGAAGCACGTCACCGAGGAGGAAGCCCGGGTCTTCCAGCAAGAACTCGCCCCCAAGCATGTCACCGCCGAGGAGGCCCGGACCTTCAAGGACCTCCGGAAGGATATCACCGAGGACGAGGCCCGGGCATACGCGGGAAACCGCGGGATCACCGAGGAGGAAGCTTCCAAATACCGCGACACCTCCTCGCGCAGCGCGGCCGACACCCTCGCCGCCTTCGCCGCCGCGACCTCCCCGAACCGGCCCGCGCCGTCCGCTCCGGGCGCGCGGACCGCCGCCTACGTCCCCGTCGTGAAACGCGGAGGTTCCCTGCGGGTGGAGTTCCGGGTTCAGGACCAGAACCCGAACATCGGCCTGCGGAATGTCCGCACCCTCCAATCCGGCGGCAGAAAGACGATCGGCGGCAGGCGGAGCGATGTCCTCGTGTTCCTGGTGCCGGTGCCTTCCCGGGTGGCGGAAGTCCACTTCGACGGGGAGGACCTGACCGTCGTCCCCCTCCGGCCGGAGTTCTTCCCGGACTATTCGGGGCCCATATCCGGATGCCTGGGCAGGCCGATCCGGATGGTGAACCGTTTCGGAACCGTCTTGACCCTGACGTTCGGCCGCTACGTTCCGCCCGCGGACCGGCTGAACCGTCTCCTGCACTGCGTGGACGCCCCCGGGGCGCTTCTTCAAAACGGAGAAGTCCCCGCCGACGGGGACGGCGGTAAGGTCCAGGCCTAGAAGTCCGCCAAGGCCGCCGCCGCCCGGGTCCGAACGGACTCCACCTTGTCGGATTCCGCAAGCGCCGCGATCGCGGGCCTGAGGGACGAGACCTTGTTCCTCCGGGCCCAGTCGATGCCCGCGATCCGGGTGCCGAAATCGGGACTCTTGAGCAGATACGCCTCCACGAGGGGGGCCGCCGCCTTGTCCGTCCCCTGGACCAGGGCTCTCTGGAAGGCCTTGAGCAGGGTCGCGTCCTTGGATCCGGCCTCTGCGGCCAGGGCCTTCTCGAGGTCCCCCCGGGATCCGTCCGCGTCCCGGTCCAGGAGGACTGCGAACGCAACGGCCCGGGAGGCCGCATCCGCCTTTTTGTCCTGGAGCAGGTCCCGCAGGAACCGGAGGTTTTCCCCTCCTCCCAGGGAACCGAGAGCCCGGATGGACTCGTCCTTCACCTTGCGGTCCGGATCGTTTCGGGCCCGGAACCTCACGAAGGGTTCCGAAGCCCGGATGGACAGCGCCACGGAGGCCTTGATCGCCGCAAGGCGGACACCCGGAATACCGTCCCGCAGGGCCTGGACGATGGCGCCCTCCGCTTCCGCTCCGGTGAAGGAACCCAGGGCTGTCACCGCGGCAGACCGCACCTGGGGATCCTCCCCGTTGGCCGCCTTCACCAGGGACGCCACGGCCCTCTCGTCCTTTATCCTGCCCAGGGCCTCGGCCGCGAACATCCGGGTGGCCTTTTTCCCGGCCGTGTCGTCCAGCGTCTCGACGAGGCTTTCAACGGCGTCCCGGGCGCCGATCTCCCCCAGGGCCTGAATGACGTCCTGCCGGAGCGAGTCCGTGGCGTCGTCGGACTTGTACATGCCCAGGAGCAGGTCCGTCTCCGGCTCTCCTCCCGCCCGGCCGAGGAGCCGAATGGCCGGGGAGAGGTACTTGGTTTCCCGGGCCTCGACGATCTCCCGGGCCTCGGGAAGGCCGTCCTTCGACTTGACCGCGGAAAGGTAAGCCAGGGCCGCGTTCACGGACGGAGCGAGCTCCTCGTCCCTGCCGTCGAGGATGGCGACGGCCGCAGCAGCCGCCCCCGTCCATTCCCGGGCCGCGAAGAACTTCAGGATGGATTCCCGCAGGCGGGGGCTGCGGGATTCCGCGAGCACCGCCAGGAGATCGGGGTTCAGCGCGTCCTCCTTTTCGGACTGCAAAGCCGCGACAAGCTCCAGCAGCTCGGACTCGATGCCGTATTTGATAACGTCCCTGCGCTTCTCGAGGATCGGCGCGTCCTGGGCGCCCAGGAGGGCGGCTGCGACGAAGAGCGCCAGGAACGATCCTAACTTGACCACGGGAACACCGTCCTTCCCACCCGCAGGTGGATGCCCAGGCGGCCGCGGCACTCCGGCCCGCGGCACCGAGTCCGGATCAGCTCCGGTATTTTGCGTAGAAATCCCTCTTGAACTCGAGGAAGGTACCGCTCTCAATACTATATCGGATGCGGGAGATCAGATCCCGCAGGAAGTAAAGATTGTGGTAGGAAGCCAGGATGGACCAGAGGATCTCTCCGTTCTTGTAGAGGTGCCGTAGATAGGCGCGGCTGTACTGCCTGCAGACCCTGCACCCGCATTCCTCGTCGGGGGGGCCGAAGTCGCGCTCGTACTGGGCGTTCTTGATGACCAGCTTGCCGGAAAAGGTGTACAGCAGGCCGTTCCGGGCCGTGCGGGTCGGCAGGACGCAGTCGAACATGTCGATGCCGTTCTCCACGGCCGCGAGGATGTACTCCGGGGTGCCGATACCCATCACGTACCGGGGTTTTTCGTCCGGCAGGAGGGCGGCGGCATGGGCCAGGGTTTCCGCATAGACCTCGAAGGGTTCCCCGACGGAAAGCCCTCCCAGGGCCACCCCCGGCAGGTCCAGGGAGAGAATCTCCTCTGCGCTCCGGGCACGCAGGTCCGGAAAGAAGTTGCCCTGCACGATGCCGAAGAGGCTGCCCCGAAAATCGCCCCGTGTGGCCAACCATCGATCCCGGGACCGCCGGGCCCAATCCGTCGTCATGCGCAGGGCCTCCCGGGCCTGGCGCTCCTCGGTGCCGTAGGGTGTGCAGACATCCAACTGCATGAAGATGTCGCTGGCCAGGGCGGTCTGAATGTCGACGGCGTCTTCCGGTTTGAGGATGTGCCGGGATCCGTCGATATGGGACTGGAACTGTACCCCTTCATCGGTGATCTTCCGGAAGGGAGCCAGCGAGAAGACCTGGAAGCCTCCGGAGTCGGTCAGGAAGTTGCCTCGCCAGCCGGTGAATCCGTGAAGGCCCCCCGCCTGGCGGATCAATTCGTGCCCGGGCCGCAGGTAGAGATGGTAGGTGTTCGCCAGGATTATCTCGAAACCCAGCTCCTCCAAAGATTCCTTGGGCACCGCCTTGACGGTGGCGTTGGTGCCGACGGGCATGAAGACGGGGGTGCGGACCTTCCCATGAGGAAGGTCCAGGATTCCCGTCCTCGCCTTCGTCCGGCCGTCACGGGCGTGCACCGTAAAAATGCCCTTGCGTTCCATCGCGGCTCCTTGGTTCAGGTGTGGGCGGTACGGAAGAGGAGTATCCCCAGGGCCAGGAAGAATACTACCGGTGCCGAGGCCCCGGCGGCGGGAGATATTAGGTCCAGCCGGGCGAGGAGCAGGGATATCATCCGTATCACATAGTAGGCCGTAGAGGCACCCAGACTGATGAGCAGGCTGGACAGGAGAATGTTTTTCCGGAGACGCCCTCCCGCCCCGATCGAGAGCAGGGTGACCACCAGGGGGGTGAGGGCGAAAGCGAAGCGCTCGTAGGCCTCGGCCATCGCGCCCCGGTACGGCAGACCCGCCGACCGGAGGAAGCGGATGTACTCCAGGGCTTCCGACACCTTGAGCTCGTCGAGATCCTTCCGGCCTTTCCGGAAGGAGGCCGGCGGCTCCGCGAAGCCCGGGGAGCTCCAGTCCGGGGAGAAGGACTCCGAAACACTCCCGTCCGGATCCCGGCTCCAAATCCGGGCGTCCTGGAAATCCCATCCCTCCCCGTCCCACCGCGCCCGGCGGGCGTCGATCCGTTCGATGAAGGCGCCGCCTTCGTCGCGGCGCACCGCGGTCACCCCGGACAGGGTCGAGGCGGCGTCATCAAAATAGTCCGCGGTCCAAACCACCCCGGACCTGCGGTTGAACAGGGCTATCTGGGCGTTGTTCAGGGAAACATTCTGACCCATCAGTTCGCGGGAAGCTTCTTTCTTGAGACGGAGCAGGGGGAGGGCGGCGGAATCCTCGAACCAGAAACCGGCTGCGGAGGCCAATCCCGCGAAGACGAGCACGGGCAGCGAGAAGGACGCCAGGGACACCCCGGACCCGTGGACGATGATGAGCTCGTTCGAGGTCTTCAGCGCGCCGAACCCGAAGGCCGCCGCAAACAGCATGGCGGGGGCGATCGAGATCGACAGGCTGCGCGGCAGGTAGAGTCCCATGACCCGGAAAACCTGGGCCGGAGACGCGTCGTTCTGTATGTACTTCACCAAGTTCGCGAACAGGTCGATCAGCTCGAACAGCAGGGCGAAGAACGCGAGGGCCCCCAGGAAAGCCGGCACGACCCGGGCGAGCACGTAGACGTTGAGGGTCCACCGGGGCTTCACTCGCCTACCCCATCACCCGCTTGGCGGCGAAGGCGGCTGCCCCCGCGGTCAGCACGAATATGTTCGGAAGCCACATCGCCCAGAAAGGCGATATTCCCTCGATCCGGTTTCCCAGGGTCTGGCCGCCCGCGAGAAGAACCCAGTACACGACGGCCACCAGGAGGCCGATGCCGAAACCAGCGGCCTTGCCGCTCCGCTTGGTCAGCGTCGCCAGGGGGAAGGCCAGGACGACGAAGCAGAGAGCCCCCGCGGGGATGGAGAATTTCTTGAAATACTCCAGCCGATAGATGCGCAAAGTACGTTCCTCCGCGGCCGGCGCAGCCAGGTTCGCGGCGCGTTCCAGGAACGGCTTCATCTCCGCCAGGGCAAGCTCCGCCTTCATGCCCGTGCCTAGGGCCCTCCGATACATCTCAGCGGCCTGCTCCCGGGCATCCCGGGCTTCCGCCGCCCGCCGGAGGGAACGCGAGTCCGACGCTTCCTGCTTTTCCCGGATCACGGCCCCCAGGTCCCGGGAGCTCATCTCCCGGGGGCTCACGCCCAGGCTCATCTCCGAGATATCCCGGAGCAGGAGGTTGTACCGGAGGGACTCCGCCCGGGACCATTCGAAGCGGCCCGGACGCGCCGGATCGTTCGACTGGCTGAAAACCCCCTCCAGGGAGAGGGTGAGCACCCCCGGTTCCCCCTCGGCCAGGGAACCTTTCTCCGCGGTGATGATCCGCTTCTTCCCCCCGGACGGGGTGTCCAGGATCAGCACGTCCGAGACGACATCTCCCTGCACGTCCCCCGAAACGATGGTCAGGCCTTCCCACCTCCGGGCGGAATGGGGCGTCAACTCCAAGGCGGGGGATGAAGCCAGGATGCGGCGGTAGAGCCTGCTGAAATTGACGGTCCCGAGGGGGAGGAGGGCGTCGTTCATCAGAAAGGATCCTGCGGTGAACAGGGCTCCCAGGACCAGGAAGGGAAGGAAGATCCTGCGCGGGGATACCCCTGCGGACTGGAGGACCAGGAGCTCCGAATCGGAGGAGAGGCGTCCGGCGGCCATGAGGGCTCCCGTGAGGGAAGCGAAGGGGAACGCCAGGGCCAGGACCGCGGGGGTGGCGTAGACCACCAGCCGAACCACGTCCCAGACCGCCGCCCTCTTGGCCAGGATATCCTCTGCCATGAGCAGCATCTGGTTGACGAAGAACACGAGGAAAAAAAACACGAAGGACACGGAGAACGCGAGGAAGAACTCTCCCGCGATATACCGCAATACGGTCGAGTGGCGCCCGATCCCCCGGTTCTTCATGGTTTCCCTAGACCAGCCCGGTGGAGCCGAAGCCGTCCGGGCCTCTTCCGCTCGGGGCAAGCCCCTCGGCGGAGGTGAAAATCGCCCGGGAGACGGGAGCCACGACGAGCTGGGCTATCCGATCCCCCGATCGGACGGTGAAAGGCTGGACACCCAGGTTCGCGAGTATCACCCGAAGCTCCCCGCGGTAGTCCGAATCGATGGTGCCCGGGGAGTTGAGGCAGGTGATCCCATGTTCCAACGCCAGGCCGGACCTGGGGCGTATCTGGGCTTCCCACCCCCGCGGGAGCTCCATGCGGAGCCCGGTGGGAACGGAAGCCCTGCAGCCGGGCTCCAGGACCAGGGGTTCCGGCAAAAGCGCGCGGATATCGGCTCCCGCGGCGCCTTCCGACTTGTATTCCGGAAGCCGGGCCCCCGGTTCCGCGGTCATCCTCACGGCGACGGTTTCCATGGATCAGCCTCCGATCCTGGGAAGGCCCAGGGCTTTCCGCGTCCGCGCGCCGACCCGGCCGTAGGCAAGGACGCCGAGGGGGCCGCGAAATACCAGGTCCTTCGCGGCGAGAACCTGTCCCGGATCCACCCGGAGTATCTGGTCGGAAAAGACCTGGTAGGGCTCCGCGCTGCCGAACCGAAGCCACTGGCGCGCCAAAGCCCGCATCCTCGATTCCGTGTCGTCCGCCGCGACGGTGTCCTGACCGTGTATATGGGCTACAGCCTCGGAGACCTCTTCATCGGTCAGTCCCCCTTCCCTCAATCCGTCCAGCTCCCTTCGTATCATATCCCAAAGGCTCGGGAAGTTGGAGGGCGCGCACACAGCGGTTACATAAAAGATCCCGAAGTCCTCGGCGCCGGCATAGGAGGATCCGATGGAGTAGCATAGACCCCGGGCCTCCCGGATGTTCTGGAACAGTCGGGAGCTGGAGGATTCGCCGAAGGCGCAGTTTAGGGCGTCGAAAGCGGCCAGCTCCTGCCGGGTAAGACCGCCCGGGAGCTCCGCGCCGGCCACCAGGTATACCTGTCCCGCTGCCGCGGGACAGACCCGGGCACCGGAATGGAAAGCGGGCTTCCCCATGCGCGGCGCGGGCGGACCGGCCGGCGCACCCTCCAGTGCGGAATCCAGGGCTGACTCAAGCTTTCGGGGATCGAAATTCCCCGCGGCCGTGACGATCAGGTTGGAGGGGGTCAGGTACTTACGGTAATAGCGAAAAAGCCCGTCCCGGACTATTCTCTCCACATCCTCGGGATCCCCCGCCACCCGGCGAGCCATGGGGTGTCCAAGCCAGACCCGGGCGTGAAACTCGTCCGCGGCGTCCTCCTCCGGGTCATCCCGTGCGGCAAGCACCTCGGAGTGAATGACGTCCTTCTCGCGCTCGAACTCCTCGGGAGAGAAGACGGAACGGAAGGTCATATCCGCGAGCAGTTCGATTGCGTCCGACCAGCGATCCGCCGGGAGGGTGCAATGCAGGCAGAGGGCGTTCTTTTCCGTGAAGGCGTTCAGGTATCCCCCCGCACGTTCCGCATGCCGGGCGAGAGTCCGGGCATCCCTCGTGTGGGTGCCTTTGAACAGCATGTGCTCGATGAAGTGGGTGTAACCCCGTTCGGATTCCGCCTCGACCCCGGAGCCGAGGGGAAACCAGAACCCGATCGTCACGGCATGGGAAGCGGGCACGGGCTCGAGTACGGCGGCCGCGCCGCTCGGCCTGCGAGTCTGCCGGATGTCCATCTACAGCCTCGATGATCCGTAAAAGAGGCGGCCGGGTTCTACCCGGCCGTCTCCTGGCCCGTGGTTTACGGGCGGTGGGGGGGAGCGGAAGGCGCGGGGCCCTCGCCCTTCGGGGCGGCGCCGGATTCCTCCAGGGCGTCGATATAGGAAAGGTTCAGCCTGCCCATCTTGTCCACCTCGAGGAGCTTGACGTCGACCTTCTGCCCTTCCTTGAGCACGTCCGCGACCGCGTTGACCCGGTGTCGGGCCAGGCGGGAGATGTGGCAGAGGCCTTCCTTGCCGGGCATGATCTCGATGAAGGCTCCGAAGTCCATGATCTTCTTCACCGTGCCGTGGTAGATCCGCCCGACCTCGGGATCCTCCACGATGGCGAGAATCGCGTCCCGGGCCTCGTAGGCGTTTTTCTGCTGCTTGCCGTACACCGTGCAGGAACCGTCGTCCTCGATGTTGATCTCCACGGAGTACATCTCGCAGAGGGCTTTGATGTTCTTGCCGCCGGGGCCGATGATGGCGCCGATCTTCTCGGGATTGACGTGGAGGGACACGATCTTGGGAGCGTACTCAGAGATGTCCGAGGCCGGTGCGGGCAGGGCCTGGTTCATGACACCCAGGATATGCATCCGGCCGCGGCGCGCCTGGTCCAGGGCCTTGGTCAGGATCTCCGTGGAAACCCCGGAGATCTTGATGTCCATCTGGAAGCCCGTGATCCCGTTCTCCGTGCCGGCCACCTTGAAGTCCATGTCCCCCAGGTGATCCTCGTCGCCGAGGATGTCCGAGAGCACGGCAAAGCGGCTTCCCTCGGTGATGAGTCCCATGGCAATGCCCGCCACGGGCTTCTTGAGGGGCACCCCGGCGGCCATCAAGGACAGGGAGCCTCCGCATACCGATGCCATGGAGGAGGAGCCGTTGGACTCGAGGATTTCGGATACGACGCGGACGGTGTAGGGAAACTTGTCCTTGGGCGGCAGGACCTTCTCCAGGGAACGCCGGGCGAGGTTGCCGTGGCCGATTTCCCGGCGGCCCGTGCCGAGCCTTCCCACCTCGCCGACCGAGAAGGGGGGGAAGTTGTAGTGGAGCATGAAGCGGTCCCGGCGGTCGCCCTCGATGTCGTCGAGGATCTGCTCGTCGAAGACCGTTCCCAGGGTGGTGACGGCCAGGGCCTGGGTCTCGCCCCGGGTGAACAGGGCCGAGCCGTGGGTCCGGGGCAGGATGTCGATCTCGCAGGTGATGGGCCGGATGTCCTCCAGGCCGCGGCCGTCCACCCGGACGCCGCGGTCCAGGATCCCCGAGCGGAGGATCTCATACTGGAGGTCTTCCATGAGGGCGTTGAACAGCTTCTTCTGGATCTCGTCCTCGGATACCTGAGGGAAGGCGGCCAGGGTTTCCTTGATCGCGCCGGAGACGGCGGCGCCTCGTTCCTGCTTGACCTTGGTGAACAGGGCCTTGGAAAGCTTCTCCCTGGCAAGGGCCGCTATCTCGTCCTTCCGGACGAGCTGCACGGAAAGGGGGGAGAGGGGAAGCTTGGGCTTTCCCGCCTCGGCCCGGAGCTTCTCTATCATGGCGCAGATGTCCGCGATGGGGCCCCGTGCCCGTTCGATGGCCTCGATCATCAGGGTTTCGGCAACCTCGGAAGCGTCGCCCTCCACCATCGTGATCCCGTCCTTGGTGCCCGCGACGATGATCTCAAGCTGACTGCGGTCGATCTGGTCGAAGGTGGGGTTCACGACGAACTGACCGTCCACGTGGCAGACCCGCACCGCCGCGATGGGGCCGGCGAAGGGAATGTCCGAGATGTGCACCGCCGCGCTGGCGGCGTTGATCCCGACGATGTCCGGGGGGTTGACCTGGTCGGTGGAGATGCAGGTCGGAACGACCTGGATCTCCCTGCCGAAGGCCTTGTCGAATAGGGGGCGCATGGGGCGGTCGATAAGTCGGGAGACCAGTATCTCCTTGTCCTTGGGCCGGGTCTCGCGTTTGATGAAGCCGCCGGGAATCTTCCCGGCCGCGTAGTACTTCTCGTTGTACTCCACCGTGAGGGGGACGAAATCGAGGCCCTCCGTGGCGGAGGAGGCGCAGCAGGCGGTGGCGATGACCGCGGAGCCGCCGAATTTCGCGAAGACGGCTCCGTTGGCCTGCTTGGCCATGTGGCCGGTTTCGAGGATCAGGTTGTCGCCGTTTACGTTGTACGCGACGGAATGTTTCATTGTAGGTTCTTTCTCCATTGTCTAGGAAATAAAGCGGCCCGAACCAACTTCCGTTCGGGCCTTCACGTCAGGTCCGCTACTTGCGGATACCCAGTTTTTCGATGAGGGACCGATAACTCTGAAGGTTCTCGGCCTGAAGGTATTTCAGCAGGCGCCGGCGCTGACCGACCAGCTGAAGCAGCCCCCGGCGGGAATTGGTGTCCTTCTTGTTGACCTTGAAGTGCTCCGTGAGATACTTGATCCTCTCCGTTATGAGGGCGACCTGAACCTCCGTGGCCCCGGTGTTCTTTTCGCCGGCACCGTACTCGAGGACTACGCGGGCCTTGTCCTCTTTCGTCATTGCCATACCTATACTCCTTGCCTGTGCATTGCTTGCCGTACTTCTGTGAATCTCAGGAATCCGGGAATCTCGTTCCCGGGTACCTCGATGCGCGCGCTTTCCCCGGAAAGCACGCTAAGGCCGGTTCCCAACCATCCGTTACCTGTCAACGCTTCCGCCTCGTACTCTCCGGGGGGGGGCAGGACCTGCCGAATCCCGTCGTACCGCAAGGCGTCCCGGTCATTCGCGGGTACGAGGTTCCGGAGGTCGAGGACGTAGGGCCGGCCAAGCATGGCGAAGGCGTCCGGCATCCTTCCTTCCTGTACGGCCCGCCGAATCCGGCTGGAACTGACGGCTCGGCCGTGATACAGGACGGGTTCCACGATCTCCGTCTCCACGCCCATCGATTCCCCGATGGTCCGCACGCTCCCGGCGTCCGTCGAGAGCCTGTGTCCGCACCGGAAATCCGATCCGACGGCGAGGTACCGGGCTCCCCCGTTGCGCGCGAGGGCGGTCAGAAACGCAATCCCCGTCAGTTTACTGAAATTTCCGGAAAAGTCAATCAGGACGCAAGTTCCTATTCCTGACTCCTCAAGGTTTTCCAGCTTCTGCGCCAGGGTGGAGACCGCCCCGTGGAAGGTCTCGGAATGCAGCAGTTCCTTGGGGTTCTGGCGAAACGTGACGACCGTGCGATCCAGACCCCCGGCCCGGGTAGTAATGCGATCAATCAGGGCGCGATGCCCGATGTGCAGGCCGTCGAAGACTCCGATCGTCACGGCCGCCGGGCGTCCGGCGCCGGATTCCCCGGCGATCCAGCGGTCCCAATCCAGGACCCTCATCTAAGCCGCCCCCAGCACGACCCGGTAGGAGAACCGGCCATCCCGGCTCTCGATCACCCCGAGGAAGACACCGTCCGAGGCGAAGACTCCCAGGAAGCCCTGCCCGTCCGGCACCGTTTCGAAACGTCCCCGGGTAAGAGGACCGCCGCGCAGGAAGAATACCTCCTGCCCCGGGGCGAGGCGCACGGGCGGAAGACCCAGGGCGGCGCAAAGACCCTCGTCCAAGGTCCGGAGTCAGGTCAGGGCTGCCGATTCCGGCGGGTTCCCCTCCTCGACCCGGAAAGGTCCGGATGCGTCCCGCACCAGGGTTTCCAGGTGGGACCGGGTTCCGCAGGCTCGGGCGATGTCCCGCG
>JBFZER010000130.1:0-6391 GCA_041306765.1 Spirochaetota bacterium
CGAGGAAGCCGAAGCCGTCGAGGAAGCCGAGGCCGTCGAGGAAGCCGAGGCCGTCGAGGAAGCCGAGGCCGTCGAGGAAGCCGAGGCCGTCGAGGAAGCCGAGGCCGTCGAGGAAGCCGAGGCCTTCGAGGAAGCCGAGGCCGTCGAGGAAGCCGAGGCCGTCGAGGAAGCCGAGGCCGTCGAGGAAGCCGAGGCCGTCGAGGAAGCCGAGGCGGTCGAGGAAGCCGAGGCCGTCGAGGGAACGGCTCCCGAGGGGCCTACGCTGGCCGAGGTCGAATCCCTCGCGTTCGACCGATCCACGTCCGATTGGGAGGACATCCCCGATACGGAATCCTCCGTTCTGCCCGAGTTGAACCTCGCATCCCCCCTGGAAGATGTCTTCGAGAACCTGGACGCCATGCCCTTCGGTGGCTCGAGTCTCCCGGAGTCGACGGATACATCCCTTCCTTCACAGGTATCCGAAGACCAGTCCGAGCCCGAGGAAGTCGAATTCCTGGAGGAGCTTACAGAAATCGAGGAGGCCGAGGCGGCCCTGGGCAAATTCGGCGAGGCCCCCGGTCGGGCCGCCGAGCGGGCCCGGGAGCTTTCGGGTGAAGATGACGACATACCGGTCATCCCGGAGGATCTCGGCCTCGAACTGGTGGATGAGACGGAACTCTCCGAGATAAGCGATTATCTGGACACCGAAGGCAACCGCCTGGCCGCAATCCAGGCGAGCGAAAGCATCCAGGAAGCTGCGCCCGTGCTCGAGTACGGGGAGGCCGAGGACGCCGAAGCGGTCGAAGAGGCTGAATCCGTCGAGGAATTGGAAACCCTCGAGGCTGTCGAGGAGGCCGAGGAGGCCGAGGCTGTCGAGGAAGCCGAAGCGGTCGAGGAAGCCGAAGCGGTCGGAGAAGCCGAAGCGGTCGAGGAAGCCGAAGCGGTCGAG
The DNA here is from genome assembly GCA_041306765.1 of Spirochaetota bacterium. Taxonomy (GTDB): domain Bacteria; phylum Spirochaetota; class Spirochaetia; order Treponematales; family UBA12059; genus JAAYUR01. The sequence continues at coordinate 929 of JBFZER010000130.1, forward strand.
GAGGCCGAAGCGGTCGAGGAGGTCGAAGCGGTCGAGGAGGCCGAAGCGGTCGAGGAAGCCGAGGCGGTCGAGGAGGTGGAAGTCCTCGAGGAGGCCGAGGCGGTCGACCTGTCCGAATTCGGGATTGTGGGCGCGGGTTCGGGAATCCCCTCCGGTGAGCTCCTGTCCCGGATCGAAGCCATGGAATTCCCATCCTCCTCCCAGGAGCCGGAGGATCTCCTGGAGGAAGTAGAATTCGAGGTCTTCCTGAGCACCCTTGACCTGTCGGCCCTGGAGGGCTGGAACGACGAGGAAGGGTTCCTGGATTTCGACCTGGCGGCGATCCGGGAGGAGGTCCGGGAGGAGGAACTGGACGATATCCCGCTGGTCGGAGACGAAGTCGAGATCCTATCCGACGAAGACCGCGAGCGGCTTGAGGAACTCCCCGCCTTCGAGACCCCGGACGAGTCCGCGGAACTTGAGGCCACCGTGGGAGCCGTATCCGCCCATGAATACCTGCCCTTCGACCGGCGCACCCTCTTCGCCTTCCGCCCCCAGGAAGGGGAGCTGGAAAACCTGGGCGACGGCGAGCTCTCGGAGGCGGAACCCCTCGAGGAGTTCACCGAGGAATCCCCGGTATCCCCGGGCCGGGACGTAATCGTGTTCGAGGACGGGATCTATACTATCAACCAGGCTGCGGTGGAGTCCGAGGGGCAGCGGGATCCTTCCCTGGCCGCCCTGGCCGAGGAAGTCCTTAAAAGCGGCCGTTGAGTTCCTCGCCTCCCGTCCCCCTGCGTCAGCCTTCACAAGGGCCGTACCTTGACACTGTCGACGGCAGCCCGTAGGCTCACTCCTGTGGAAGATTCCCTACAGTTCGGCATATTCCTCGTTCGCAGGCGTTCCGGGGAATTCCTGCTCCTCCACCCCTTTCGCACCGGGGGAGAGGTTTTCCGGGCACCGGAACGGATAGTCTTCGAAGGCAGATACGCATCGGAACCCGGCCCCGGAGAGGCGGAGTCCGTTCGCAAATCCCTTCATGCGGAGCTGGAGCGGGGCGTTCGGAAGGACGCCCTGGACCGGGGCTTCTATCCCCGCCTGCTGCTCTCGGCGGCGGTCTTCCTGGTTCTCTACCTGTTCCTCTCCATCGTGGTGAGGGATCCGGTCCCCCTGGTGGATGAGCTTTTGATCGGAGGGCTCGGCGCCTTTGCCTTCTGGTTTGCCCGGGAGCGCCGGGCCCTGTCGTCCGAGGCGTTCGCCCGGCGAGCCGCGGCGCTCCGGTCCGCCCTGGATTCCGCGATGTTTCGCCCCAGCCGGGCCGCCCGATACCTGGAAGAAGTGCTCCAGGATGCGGAGACCCTGGATCCTGAACGTCTGGCCGCCTATCCGGCCTCGACGGGGGGGATGGATTTCTCGGAAGAGGACAGGCGGGAACTGGCGGAGTTGGCGGGCATCCTCGGGGACAGGCTGCCCGCTGAGGAGGCGGAGGAAGCGCGCAGGTCCTTGTCCGCGGAGGACGGCCTGCCGCGCCTGGTGCGCCGGATGTCCGGGAAGAGGAGTGCGGATCTTCCGATCCTCATATCCTACATCCGGATACAAGCCCTGTGCGGAGTGGAGGGATGAAGTCCGCCGACCTCGCGCGAAGAGTCGCGCGGGGATACGTTCGCTTCCTGCGCTCCGTCGGGGAGGCCGTTCTGCTGCTCATCGGGATGATCGGGATAGCCTTCGGCGTCTCCTACCCGGTCTGGTGGCTCGCCGTGAACCGGAGGGGGCTCTATACGGTCCTCGTAGCCGGGGGCTGCCTGGCGGCCCTGGCGGTCCTGGTCATCCGCCGGACCCGCGCTGCGCGCCGGGCAGGGCCGGGCGCCCGGGGCGGCGGGCCCCGGGCTGTCCGCATCCTTGCGCGGCTTCTCCTGGCGGCCGGAGCCTACGGAACCGGCGTGCTCTTCCTGCGGTCACCAATGCTGGGAACCCTGGCCGCGTTGGTTCTCCTGGCGGTGGCGGGAGTCTGGGCCTTCGGTCGCGGCGGGCAGGCCGACCGGGGACGATGAAATACCGCAAACCAGCGATGTCTTCGAAACGTCCGGGACCGCTCCTGGCCGTGCTGGCCTGCGCGTCCGCCCTTTCGGCGCAATCCCTGCCGTATCCCCGCATCCAGAAGATCGATGCCTCGGACCTTGCCTACCGCCAGCTGGCGGATTCCGTCGCGCAAAGCAGGAAGGCGGAGATGACGGGTTCCCCGTTTCCGGACCTCTTGTTTTTCAGCTACCTGCTCACAGAGGATACCGATCTCATCGCCCTGGCCGCCCGCATGAACCTGCCCTACGAGACCCTGGCGACGGCCAATCGGATCGGGGAATCCCGCACTCTCCGCAGGGGTCAGTCCCTGGTGATACCCTCCGTCACAGGGATCTTCGCGGCCGCGGATCCCGGGAACGACCTGGAATACCTCATCGCGGCGTCCCGGGCCCGGGGCGGCGGGGAATGGGGTGTCCGGATCCGTACTGCCGCGGGGGACCGGGAGTTCCGGTTCCTCCCGGGGGCGCGGTTTTCCCCCGCGGAGCGCGCGTTCTTCCTGGGCACGGGGTTCCGGTTCCCCCTGCCCAAGGGCCGACTCACAAGCGGGTACGGCCTCCGGGCCAACCCGATTACCGGGGAGATCCAGCACCACGCGGGCATCGACCTGGCGGCCCCCGCGGGGACCGAAGTCTACGCTGCCCGTTCCGGCACGGTGTCGGACGTGGGATTCGATCCGGTGTACGGAATCTATGTCCTGGTGTCCCACGAGGGGGGCTGGGAAACCCTGTACGGGCACCTCTCCGTTCGCAGGGTCGAGTTGAATACGGCCGTCAAAAGCGGTATGATTATCGGGAACGTTGGATCCACCGGGCTCTCGACGGGCCCGCATCTGCATTTCGAGGTTCGGATCGGGGGCGCGACCAGGGACCCCATGCCGCTCCTTCCACGGTTGACTGAATGAAACGTTGCCGCTCGCTGATGATCAGCGCCGCTCTTGCGGCGTTTCTGTTCCTCCCGTTAACGCCCTTGATTCCCGAGGGCGTCCGGACCGTGGTTTCCGCGGTGGTCCAGGTATCCGCGGACAGGCCCGAAGGCGAGACCGCAGCGCTGGGCTACGCGGACGCCGTGGCCATAGCCCTCCCGGCCCCTTCCCCCTTCATACAGGGCATCGAGATCGACCTGAGGATTCCCAAACCCCTGCAGTCGGCCCAGGGGGCCTTCGCGTGGTCCCTGTACAAAACCGTTTCCCCCGTTCCGACCGTCGACCGGTATTCCTACGACGGGGAGAGGATGCTCATCCAGGCCCTTCCCCCGAGGGCCGGGATCGTCTTCCAGATCCCGGTCTCCCCGCGACATTCCCTCCGGACGGGGCCCTACGCGACCGTCCTGCCCTTGCTCCTTTCGGCCGGGGATTTCCCCGTCCTGTTCAAGCTGTCCGCCCTCACCAAGGGTCTCACGCCGGAGCAGGAACAGTCCCGGTACCAGGTAAAGGTGCGGCCCCTGTTCACCGACGAGGGAGCCCTCCGGCTTTCCATACTCCCGCCCGACGCCTCGGAAACCGCTTTTTCTCCGAACGTGTACGTGGACGAAAAGAAGCTGGAATCCTGGCAGGACCTGGTGTTCCTGAAGAAGGGGATGCACACGGTCCAGGTGACGGGGGAAAGTATGCGGGACGAGACTCGCACCATCGCCGTGGAATCCGGCAAGGTCTTCGCTCTGGAAATCAAGCTCCAGGGCACCAAACCGGTCCTGGTGTTCGAGGCTCCCGCGAACGCCGTGATCCTCCTGGACGACCAGCCGGTGGAGCATTCGGGAGGCGCACGGATCCTCGTGGAACCCGGAGAGCACACGATGGTCTGCCGTATCGGGGATTACACCATCACCCGGAAGTTCACGGCCCTCCGAGGCAAGACCTACCATATCGTGTTTTCCGTGGACGTGCAGATCCAGGAAAATCCCTGATCCCCGAGGAGGCCCCATGCTCCGCATCGCATCCTGGAACGTGAACGGAATACGCTCGGCCCATTCCAAGGGACTCCTGTCCTGGATCGCTTCCGAAAATCCCGACGTGATCTGCCTTCAGGAGACGAAGGCGCATCCAGACCAGCTGACCAAGGAGCTTCTGGCCCCGGAGGACGGTCTGGGACGGCCGTACAAGGTCTACTGGGCAAGCGCCCAGAAGAAGGGATACTCCGGGGTGGCGCTCCTGTCCCGGGCGGAGCCGCGGTCTGTCTCCTTCCTGGGCGTCCGGGAGTTCGACGAGGAGGGGAGGGTCCTGGCCGCGGATTTCGGGGGGGTGACGGTCATTTCCGCCTACTTCCCGAACTCCCAGGACGGCGGAGCCCGGCTCGGCTACAAGCTGGGTTTCTGCGCGGCGATCCGCGAGTTCTGCGACGGAATCATCGCCCGGGGGGGGCATATCGTCCTGTCCGGGGACTACAACATCGCGCATACCCCCATCGACCTGGCCCGTCCCAGGGAGAACGAGGAGAACCCCGGGTATCTCCCCGAAGAGCGGGCCTGGATGGACGAGTTCACCGGGGCGGGATACGTGGACACCTTCCGCGCCCTCCACCCCGGCGAGCCCGGGCACTACTCCTGGTGGTCCTACCGGACCCGGGCGCGGGAGCACAACGTGGGCTGGAGAATCGACTACCACTGCGTCGATCCCGGGCTCCGGGGGCGCGTGCGGGCCGCTTCGATCCGGAACGATGTCGCCGGATCCGACCACTGCCCGGTCCTGCTGGAACTGGAGGAGCCGTGAGACTCAAGTACAACGCGCCTACGACCCTGACCTTCACCCTTGCCTGCGCCCTGGTCCTGGCTCTGGACACCCTGCTGGCGCCGTCCCTGGCGGAAACCTGGTTTTCCGCCCCGGGCCGGGGAGCCTTCCGGGCCGATTCCGCCCGGGACTTCATCCGGCTGGTCACCCATGTTCTGGGGCACGCGGATCTCAGCCACTTCCTCTCGAACTTCGCCTTCATCCTGCTCCTGGGGCCCATGCTGGAGCTTGCATACGGTTCCCTGACCCTGTTCATCATGATCCTGATCACCAGCCTGGTGACGGGGGTCCTCAACACCCTGCTCTTCCCGGTGAGCCTCATGGGCGCCAGCGGGGTCGTGTTCATGATGATCCTCCTGTCCTCGTTCACGAACTTCGGCAAGGGGGAGATCCCCCTGACCTTCGTGCTGATCATGGTCCTGTACCTCGGGAGGGAAGTCCTGTCGTCCTTCCAGAGGAACTCCGTATCCGAGTTCGCCCATATCATCGGGGGACTCTGCGGGAGCCTGTTCGGGTACTTCCGCCCCGCGCGGAGATAAGCCCTACCGGAACCCTTGCGTTTCGCCGCGCCGTGCCGGATACTTTCCTGATATGAGCCCCGCCGGAAACGATACCCACAAGACCTTCGTCATCGACACCAACGTCCTGATCCATTATCCCGAAGCGATCATGTCCTTCAAGGACAA
>JBFZER010000131.1:0-4718 GCA_041306765.1 Spirochaetota bacterium
GAAGGTCTTCAATCCCGCCTTCGACGTCACCGACGCCTCGCTGATCACCGCCATCGTTACGGAACGCGGCATAGCCCGGCCCCCCTACGGGGAGTCCCTGAAACAAGCAGGGGCTTCATACTATCGAGATCGTCGTATTCTGGAGGAGCCTGGAATGATATCCTAGCATCGGGAGGGGCCGTGTTTCCCAATTCGACAAACTATTTCTTTCGAACCGGTGAGATTGCTTTTCTGACGAAGCACAAGAAAGAGTCCTTGGTCGCGCCAATTCTCGAACCGTTCCTGGGGGCGAGGCTGCTGCACTTGGAAGGGTTTGACACGGATACCCTCGGGACTTTCACGAGGGACGTAAAACGCGTCGATTCGCAACTCGAGACCGCGAGGAAGAAAGCTAGAATAGGCATGGATCTCGGGAGAACCCGGATGGGCATAGGCAGCGAAGGGAGTTTTTCGACGGACCCTTACTTTGGCTTCCTGTCCTGGAACATCGAGATGCTGGTATTCATCGATGACCTCCACGAACTGGAAATCGTAGGTGTCGCCGAAGGACCTGTGAAGTTGCTGCAAAAAACCGGAGGTTCAATCGAAGAGATCGTGAAACTGGCGGTCGAGTTCGGCTTTCCTGGAAACCATGTGATCCTGAGACCCGATTCCGGGGAGAGTCCCGATTTCATAAAGGACATCGCGACGCTGGACCAATTGAAGGACGGGATCGACCGATGTTTAGGGATGTCCCGGAGCGGCCTCGTGCATATTGAAAACGACTTGAGATCCCATGCATTTCCGGCCCGTCAGGAGATGATCAAGACTGCGGTCGTGAATCTGCTTCTCAAGATGCATTCTCTTTGTCCCGTGTGCAATACGCCGGGATATTGGGTCATGGAAACCAAGAAGGGGCTTCCCTGCGTACACTGTCGTTTTCCGACCGACGTTCTAAAGTCCCAAGTGTACAGCTGCCGGGCCTGCGGGTTCTCGAAGGAAATCGAACGTTCCGACCTCGAATTCGCCGATCAGGGAAGCTGCAATTATTGTAATCCCTGAACTCAAACGGAGCCGTGTCTTAGGGCAATCATTATAGTGGGGCCGTACAGCATGAGAAATCCAGTATCCTTCGTGGTTTGTTTTCTTGCCCTCTCCGGGCTTCCGTCGCCTTTCCTGTTTCCCGCTTCCAACGAAGGCGGCGCCGCCGTTTCCGCGGCATACCCCGGATGGTCTCCGAGCGGGTCGAATATCGATGAACCAGCGATAGACGATGACAGCCTCATCGTCGCTTACTACGGGCGTCCGAAGGCCGCCTACATGGGGATCGTCGGACGGTATTCGAAAGAGGAAATAATCACGCGTGTCAAAGCGACGGCGGGCAGTTTCCAGGCGATCGCGAACAAAAAAACCGTAGTGCCCGCTCTTTATCTCATTTACGGAACATGCCAGCCCCAAGGTGAGATCGGGTACATGAGTGACAAGATGACCCATGAATACATCCAGTACGCTCTCGATGAAGGTACCCTGATCATCCTGGATCACCAGATCGGCAGGCACACCTTGAAGGAAGCCGTCGACAGGCTGCTGCCCTATTTGGCTTATCCGAACGTGCACATCGCGCTCGATTTTGAATGGCGGACGGCTAACCCCATGAAGGAGATCGGATTTGTACGGGGTGAAGAACTCAATTGGATACAGGAATACGTGCAGGATTATCTATCAAAAAACGGGATAGGGGGGAAAAAGTACATCATATTCCACCAATTCACAAAGTCGATGCTAAGGAATCCGAGCGTGGTTTCGTCCGGATTTACTCGGGTCGGTCTAATACACTGTACCTCCGGCTGGGGGTCTCCGGATAAGAAATCCGCGACGCATTCGCTGAACGCAAAGATTACCCAGATCCCGCTCAAGGGATTCAAGCTCTGGTATTATTACAGCGACAAGCCGGGAATCCATTTCGACAACCCCTTGATGACACCCAAAGAGGTGCTGGCCCTGTCGCCGGCCCCGGTTCTGGTGATTTACCAATAATCCGCGAGTGGGGTCGTCGTTGGGCGGGAATTCCCCGGATGCGTCGGGATGGCGTTTGGCCCGGGTTAGCCGCGCTTGGGCTGGAAGTGGCTGAACTCCATGCTGAAGCCCGCCCGCCCCTGGGTCACGGACCGCAGGGCCGTTGTGAACCCGAACATCACGGACAGGGGGGCTTCCGCGTGGATGGTGTCGCTGGCGGCCTTGGAGTCCGTCCCGTGGATCATCCCGCCCCGCTGGCTGACCAGGCTCATCGCCTCGCCTAAAAAGTCCGTGGGGGTGACGATGTCCACCTTCATGATGGGCTCCAGCAGCACCGGAGAGGCCTTCCTGCAGGCTTCGTCGAAGCCCAGGGCCGCGGCGGCCTGGAATGCGTAGGGGCTGGCGGTCAGCTCGTCCCATTCCAGGCCCGTCAAGGTCACTCCCACGTCCACGCAGGGATAGCCGAATTGGATCCCCCCCGCGAAGGCGTTCGTCACCGCCGTCTCCACGGCCTCCCATATCTCGTCCGGGACCTTGGTGTTCCGCGTATCCTTGCGGTAGAGATTGCCCTCGCCCCGGGCCCGGGGTTCCACACGCAGGGTGAGCCGGGCGGCGTTCTCCTTGCCCGCCAGGACCTTGCGGAAAGCCTCGGTGTGCTCCACAGCCCGGGTAACGGATTCCCGATACGTGACCTGGGGATTGCCCACCCGGGCGTCCACCTTGAAGTCCCGGATGATGCGGGTGACCAGGACGTCCAGGTGGAGCTCGCCCATGCCCTGGATGATGAGCTGGCCGGTCTCGTCGTTCTCCTTGCTGGTGAAGGTGGGATCCTCCAGGGACAGGAGGTCCAGGGTGGTCTTGAGCTTGTCCCGGTCCGAGAGGGTCTTGGGCTCGATGGCCACCGAGATCACGGGCTCCGGGAAGTGCATCCGCTCAAGGACCACCGGCCAGCCCTCGGAACCGATCGTGTCCCCGGTCTGGGCGGCCTTCATGCCCACGATCACCGCGATGTCCCCCGCGCTCACCTCGTCCAGGGGTTCGCTCTTGTTGGCGTGCATCCGGAGGAGGCGGGTCACCCGTTCCCGTTTCTTCTTGCCGATGTTGTAGACCGTCGAGGCGTTCTTGACGGACCCGGAGTACATCCGCACGAAGCACAGGGGTCCGGCCTCGCGGTCGTACTGGACCTTGAACACGAGGCCCAGGGGATTGCCCGAGGGCTCGCAGGGGACCTCGAGGTCCTCCTCTTTTTTCAAGTTGAAGGCCCGGGCCGCGGGCACCTCGTGGGGGGAGGGCAGGAAGTCCACGACGGCGTCCAGGAGGCTCTGCACCCCGATGTTGCGGCGGCTGGCCCCGCAGAGCACCGGGACGATGTTCCGGGACAGGGTCTGCCTGCGGATCTCCCTGCGGAGGAGTTCGGGCGGGACGTCCCCGCCGGCCAGGAAGAGTTCCGCGACCTCGTCGGACCAGGTGCCCAGGGAGTCCATCAGCTTTTCCCGCCAGGCGTCCGCCTCGGCCGTCCGCTCCGGGGACAGGGGCGTCCGGGTGACGTGCTGGCCGCCCTCCGAGGCGTCCCAGCGCAGCTCCTCCCGGGAAAGGAGGTCCACGATTCCCTCGAAGGCGCCCTCCCGGCCGATCGGTATGGCCACGGGCACCGGATTGGCCCCCAGCTTGGTCCGCATGTCCTCCAGGACCGCGAAGAAATCGGCCCCCAGGCGGTCCATCTTGTTCACGTAGGCGATGCGGGGCACGTGGTAGCGGTCCGCCTGGTGCCAGACCGTCTCGCTCTGGGGTTCCACGCCGCCGACGGCGCAGAAGACGGCGACGGCCCCGTCCAGGACCCGCAGGGACCGCTCCACCTCGGCGGTGAAGTCCACGTGACCGGGGGTATCTATGATGTTGATCTGATGGTTCCGCCAGAAGGTGGTGGTCGCGGCGCTGGTTATGGTGATGCCCCGTTCCTGCTCCTGCTCCATCCAGTCCATGGTGGCTTCCCCGTCGTCCACCTCCCCCAGCCGGTAGGTCTTGCCGGAGTAGTAGAGGATGCGCTCCGTGGTGGTGGTCTTGCCCGCGTCGATGTGGGCCATGATGCCGATGTTGCGCGTCGTGTCGAGGTCCATGGGGTGCTCCAGGAAAAGGATTCCGCTCGACAGCCTCGAAAGGGAAAGCCGGCCGCGGGATAACTTACGGTACTATATACGAAATACCGCAGGGTTTTCAAGGACGGGGAAATATGATAGGGTGGACGGTAAACGGTGAACAGTGGACGGAAGTGATCCATGCTGTTCGGCCGCTTCGCACGCCTCGGCATGGAATTGCGCCGAGATCTGTTGACACTTCCGTTCACCGATACCTGTCCACCGTCCACCGAAGGAGCTCCCATGCCCTCTTCCCTCGAACTCCTAGCCCCGGCGGGCAACCCCGAAGCCCTGGACGCCGCGATCGGCGAGGGCGCGGACGCCGTATACCTGGGGCTGCGTTCCTTCAACGCCCGCATGAGGTCCTCCAACTTCGCCTATAACCAGTTCGAGGCGGCCGTGGAAGTCCTGCACAAGCAGTCCCGGCGGGTCTACGTGACCGTGAATACCGTATTCGAGGAGCGGGAAGCGGACCGGATGTACCAGTTCCTCCAATACCTGGACCGGGTGGGGCCCGACGGCATCATCGTCCAGGATTTCGGGGTCGTCCGGATGGCCCGGGAGCATTTCCCCTCCCTGCGCCTGCAC
>JBFZER010000132.1:0-14415 GCA_041306765.1 Spirochaetota bacterium
GGGACGGTACCGGGGATGAATCAAGAATCACGGAGTCCCCGCGCCTCCGTCCGGGAAGCGCTCGTCCCGGGGAGGCTCCCCGGCTGCGGCGCCGGGCCTGCCTTTTTTTGCCCGGGGGGGCTTGGAAACCGAGGCCCGGACCCTGCGGCGCAGGGCGAAGGGAAGGCCCGCCACCAGGCCCAGGGCGAAGGAGGACAGGATCGTTAGCACCACAGGAACGTCCTCGAATTTATAGAAAGCGAAGGAGACGTCGCAGCGGTTCTCGATGTTGAACCCGATGAAGGTCACCAGCAGGACCATGACGAGGGCCAGGAAAAACAGCCGGAAGGGCATTACGGTACCTCCTTGGCTCGGAACGTATTCCCCTGTATCGATTCTAGCAGAACCCGGGCGAAACTGCCCACCTTTTCGGCGCGTCCCGGGAACACGACCATCATGTCCCCCGCTGTCCGCCCCAGCAGTTCGGTCTTGCGCCGCCGGGATATGGATTCCACGAGGACTTCCGTCACGGTGCCCAGGCGCTCCTCCATCCGGGAGCGGGTAAGCTCCTTCTGGAGGGCGATCACCCGGGCCAGGCGGGCTTTCTTCACCCGGTCCGGAACGGGGTGCTCCATGCGGGCGGCCGGAGTCCCCTCCCTCGGATTGAAATGATACATGAAGGAGTAGGAATACCCCACCCGCCGCATCAGGGCCAGGGTCGCCTCGACGTCCTCCTCGGTCTCCCCGGGGAAGCCGATGAGGATGTCCGTGGAGAGGGTGACGTCCGGAAGACGCCCCCGGATCCGATCCACCAAGGCCAGGTAGGAAGCGGCGGTGTAGCGCCGGTTCATGGCGGACAGGATCCGGTCCGATCCGTGCTGGAGGCAGAGGTGGATGTGCCGGCAGTACCGTCCGTCCGCCGCCATGGCGTCCAGGGCGGCGTCGGACAGGTCCTTGGGATGGCTCGAGAGGAACCGTATCCAGCGGATGCCGCCGAGGCCGCGGGAGGAGAGGCGGTCGGATATCCGCCGCAGGAGACCCGGGAAATCGAGGGATTCCCCGTCATCATCCCTCCACCGATAGGAATTTACGTTCTGTCCCAGGAGGGTGATCTCCCGGATTCCGGAATCCTCGAGGCGGTCGATCTCCTCGAGGATCTCCCCCGGCGCCCGGGATACCTCGCGGCCCCGGACGTAGGGAACGATGCAGTAGCTGCAGAAATTGTCGCAGCCGTGAAGGATGGGCACGAAGGCCCGGAAATCCCCCGGGCTGCCGTGGTCGGCGGCGAAGGAGAATACGGGGACCTCCGGTACTTCCTCGAGCTTCCCGCCCTTTCCGGCGGCGTCGATCAGGGCGGAGAAAACCTGCTTCTGGAAGTTCCCGATCACGTAGTCGATGGCGGGTTGGGCGGCCTTCATGTCCTCCCGGAGGCGTTCGGCCATGCAGCCCGTGACGATTAGGGTGAAAGGCCGGGACCGCTTCCGGGCCGCGTGGTGGGCGATGCGCCCCCAGGCCCGGTCCTCCGCGGTGATCCGGACGGAGCAGGTGTTGATCAGCACAAGGTCCGCCTCGGCCTCGGAGCCCGGTTCCCATCCCCTCTCCCGGAACAGGTGCTCCAAGGCCGAGGATTCGGCCTTGTTCATCTGGCAGCCGTAGGTTTCGAAGTGGAACTTCATGGGTGAAGGGCCATCCTGCGGCCGGAGGCGGACAGGATCGTCAAGCCCGGGATTTCAGTCCCCGCAGGAATTTGAAGAGATTGAAGAGCCCGAACCCCACCAGGGCCAGACCGCCCGCGCCGAACAGGAAAGCCCGGAGCCAGGGCAATACCAGCGAGACGAGTCCCGCGCCCCCCGCGGCCATGAGTACCACGCCGGTGCTGCGGTCCGTCCGATCCTTCCCCAGCAGCCCCAGTACTCCCAGCGCGGCCAGGACGCCGCCCAGGACCACTCCCAGGACGGGAACCTGGAAAAGCCCGTTCACGATCCAGAGCGCGAGACCCGCGCCCGTGGAGATAACGCCGCGGGTGCCTTGCTTCCTGAGTTCCGTGGGATCCGAGGGATAATTGTCGCTCATAGATTCCTCCTTCGCCGCCGGTTCGTCCGTTCCGCCACCCCGACGGCTTGGCGTTCCGGTCCGGGTTCCGGCTCGATATGGGAATAAGATATCGAATCAGGCCCGAAGGGTAAAGGCTCGCGGAACGGGGACTTCAATGCCGGAAACAGCGCTGGCCGGTGAACATCATGGCCGCGCCGTACTCGTTGCAGGCCTCTATGCTCTCGAAATCCCGCAGGGATCCCCCGGGCTGGAGGACGGCGGAGACGCCTTCCCGCAGCCCCACCTCGATCCCGTCCCGGAAGGGGAAGAAGGCGTCGGAGATCATGACCGAGCCGGCCAGCCCGCCCCGGACCGCCTCCACCTCCCGGCGGATATCCTCGCGGATCGCCGGATCGTCCAGTTCGTTCCAGGGCTTTCCGGTCCGCCGCCAGGCCAGGAGATCCTCCATCTTCCGGTGCGCCTTGTCCCGGGCGATCTGGGCCACCCCCACCCTGTCCTGCTCTCCCGTGCCGATGCCCACGGTGACCCCGTCCTTCACGTAGATCACGGAATTGCTGGTCACCCCGGTTTCCACGGCCCAGCCGAAGAGCATGTCTGCGACCTCGCGCTCCCCGGGCCGTCGCGCGACGGAGTAGACGCGGCCCTTGTGCTCGCACTCCGCGGGCAGGAGGTCGGCGGCGGACCGGATGCGGGACACGAAGGAGAGCTGCACCACGCAGCCGCCGTCCAGGAGGGTCTTGAGATCGATATTCCGCGCCGGGGCGTAGCGGACGAGCCTCTCGATGCCGGGCATCCGGAGTATGCGCAGGTTCTTCCGGGCCGCCAGCAGGTCGAAGGCGCCGGATTCGAAGTCCGGGGCCGCCACCACCTCGCAGTAGGAATCCGCGATCCCCCGGGCTGTACGGGCGTCAACGGGGCGGTTCAGGACTACGGACCCTCCGAAGGCCGCCAGGCGGTCCGCCTCGTAGGCCTTCCGATACGCCTCCTCCAGGGAATCCGCCTGGGCCGCCCCGGAGGGATTGTTGTGCTTCATCACCGCGCAGGCGGGCTTTTCGGAAAGGTAGCGGAGGATGGCCAGGGCGGCGTCGACGTCGGTCAAATTGGTCTTCCCGGGATGCTTGCCGAACTGGAGGAGTTCCGCGGAGCAGACCAGGCCCCCGTCGGGCCGGAGCTCCTCCAGGCCCGCCAGGGCCAGGTTGGCCCCGACGGGGCGGTACAGCGCCGCCGGCTGGTCGGGATTGTCCCCGTAGCGCAGGCCCCGTCTCTCCCCGTCCACGTCCCACTCCACCTTCTCGAAGGCAAGGACGACCCGGGATCCGGGATCGTCGTAGAAGGAGAGCTCCATGCGGGCGGGGAAGGGATCCCGGAGTATCCGGCGGTACGCTTCGGAGAGAGGCTTGCGTTCCATGGGCGGAGTATAGCGGGTGAATTGGCGAATAGTGAATAGGTGAATGGGGATAGGAAACCTTAATACGGTTTACATCACCCGTCGATCACCTCGTACTCCGAGGCCAGGCCCGCCGCGCGGACGGCCAGGAAGCCCGCTATGGCCGCGTCGTAGCGGGAGGTGGTCTCGAAGACCTTCCGGGCCAGCCGCGCCCGGGTCGCCAGGCAGAGGCCGCCGCCCGACCGTCGAAGCTCCTCGAGTACCGCCGGGTAATCCCGGGGGTCGCAGAGCCCGGCGACCCGCAGAAAGTTCTTGGCCGCCGCCCGAAGCATGCAGGGCCCGCCGATGTCCACGTTCTGCCGCTTGGCCTCGAAGGGTCCCGGATCCGCGGACACGGCCTCGAAGGGATACAGGTTGCCCACCACCAGGTCGAAGGCCGCGGCGCCCAGGCGGACAAGGTCCGCCCCATGGTCCGGGTCCCGGGGCTCCGCAAGGAGGCCGAGGTAGATCTTCCAGTCCAGGGTTTTTACCAGGCCGCCCTTCATCTCGGGCTGGCCGGTGTACTCCTCCATGGATACCAGGGTCCCGTCCGCCGCCTTGCCCAGGATCCCGCGCAGGGCGGCCCCGGTCCCGCCGGTGGAATAGATCCGGATGCCCGGGCAGGCCCCGACCAAGCCCAAGGCCAGCTCCTCGAGGCCTCCCTTGTCGTAGACCGACACGATGGCGTTATGGATCGGAACCCGGTCGTCGATGCGGGAGACATGGTTGAAGGGCATGGGAAGCTCCTTGAGGTGGACGGTGGACTGTGGACAGTGGACGGAAATGTGGCAAGGGAACGGCCGCCGTTTCCCGCCTCGGCGTCCGATGATTCCGTCAGCGGCCGAACTACATCTGTTTACCGACCACCGTTCACAGTTTACCGTACTCCACATACGCGTACGCGCTGTGGTTGTGGATGCTCTCGAAGTTCTCCGCTTCCACGGAAAAGCTCTTGAAAATACCCATCCCGGCGATTCCCCGAAGGGCGTCCCGTACGACATCCTCCACGAACCTGGGATTGTCGAAGGCCTTCTCGGTGACGTATTTTTCGTCGTCCCTCTTGAGGAGGGTGTAGACGTCGCAGGATGCCGCGGATTCTATCACCGCGATGAGATCCTCGATCCAGAAGAAGGGACCGACCTCGACGGTGGCGGTGACGATCCCCCGCTGGTTGTGCGCCCCGTGCTGGCTTATCGCCTTGGAGCAGGGGCAGACGGTCTGGACGGGCACGGATACGGTCACCCGGTACTCCCGGGTATCGTCGGAGACGCGGCCGGAGTAGACGCAATCATAGCTCATCACCGAGAGGGCGCCGGAGACGGGCGCCGCTTTTTCGATGAAGTACGGGAAGTGGATGTCCGAGTAGGCGGTCTCCGCGTCCAGGGCCTGCCGGATCTCCCGGAGCATCCCCAGGAACCGGGGCATGGAGAGATCCTCCCGGTGGGCGTTGAAGACTTCTATGAACCGGCTCATGTGGGTGCCCTTGAAATCGTGGGGCAGATCCGCGTAGAGGTTGACGACCGCGGTGGTCCGCTGGGTGCCCCGGGCCTTGTCGCGCAGGGTGATGGGGTACCGGAGGCCCTTCACCCCCACTTTCTGGATGGGGATCCGGCGCTCGTCCCGCATGGACTGTATGTCGATCATGCCTCAGGCGGTCCGCTCCGCGGATTCCACGGTGTTGGAAAGGAGCATGGCGATGGTCATCGGGCCGACTCCCCCCGGGACGGGGGTGATGGAGCCGGCTACCCGGAGGGCGGACTCGAAGTCCACGTCCCCGACCAGCCGGTAGCCCCGGGACGAGGCCGGGTCCTCCACCCGGTTGACCCCCACGTCGATGACGCAGGCCCCGGGTTTGACCATGTCCCCCGTCACCAGCCGGGGCTTGCCCGCGCAGGCGATCAGGATGTCCGCCCGGCGGGTGTGCTCCCCGAGGTCCCTGGTTCCCGTATGGCAGACCGTGACGGTGGAGTTCAACTCCTTGCGGACGAAGAGATTGGCATGGGGTTTGCCCACTATGTTGGATCGTCCCAGGATGACCACGTGGGCCCCCTTCGTGGGAACCTCCGCCTTCTGGACCAGCTTGATGATGCCGTGGGGCGTGCAGGGGAGGAAGCAAAGCTGGCCCAGGACCATCCTGCCCACGTTGATGGGTGTGAAGCCGTCCACGTCCTTTTCGGGGGAGATGGCGGCGATCACCGCATCCTCGTCGATATGGGCCGGGAGGGGAAGCTGGACCAGTATGCCGTGCACCCCGGGATCCCGGTTGAAGGATTCTATCAGAGCAAGGAGTTCGGCCTGGGTGGCCGCGGCCGGCAGGCGCCGCTCGAAGCTGCGCATCCCCGCCTCGGCGCAGGCTTTTTCCTTGGAGGTGACGTAGGAGACGCTGGCGGGATCCTCCCCCACCAGGATCACGGCCAGGCCGGGAACCACCCCCCGCGCCGCCAGGTCCGATGCCCTCCGCTTGACCCCCTCGCGGATTTCCGCCGCGAGGGCCTTTCCGTCGATGACTGCCGCAGCCATGGAGCCTCCCCGGGGAGCCGAGGCCCGGATCTCGGCCGCGCCTGCGCCCCTGGGCCCATAGTACCGAAGAGGGCCCCGGGCGGCAAGCCGCGGCCCCCTACCCGACCCGGCGGTCCAGGTATCTCCGAAGGCGCTCCGCCCCTTCCCGGAAATCCTCCGGTCCTGGAAGGAGGCTGACCGTCAGGAAGGCCTCCCGGGGGAAGTCGAAGAAGTACCCTGGGTGGACGAAGACCCTCTCCTCCCGGAGGAGGCCCAGGGCCAGGTCCTCCTCCGACGTGACTCGGGGCACCTCCAGGACCGCTGTCCAGCCGGCGGAACAGCGGAGTACCCGGTAGGGGCTGAGCTCTCCCTCCAGGATATCCTTGAGCAGGGCCAGATTGGAGGAGAGGCGCGAGCGCAGAACCCGCACGAAGTCCGGAGCCCGCGGCAGGAGCTCCGGCGCGGCGTGGAGGACGGGGGCCCCCGTAGAGAGGTAGGTGTCCGCGACGATCTCCAGCCGGGCGGCCGCCTCCTCCCGGTACTCCTTCGGGCCAGCCAGGACTATCCAGCCCAGCTTCATCTGCGGGAGGCCCAGGAGCTTCGACAGCCCGTTCAGGACGAAGCAGGGCGTCCCGGTCTCCCCCGCGAAGCCAGGCTCCGGACCGTCCTCCAGGGCGTAGGGAAGAAACACCTCGTCCGCGATGACCGCGGCGCCCGCTGCCCGGCAAAGCTCAAGGATCCGCGGGCGCTCCCCGGGGTCGACGTAGGACCCGGTGGGGTTGTTGGGATGGATGAGAACCACCGCCTTGGGCCTCTTCGACCACAACGCGGATTCCAGGGCGTCCAGGTCGGTCCGCCAGCCGCGGGGATGCCGGTACTCCAGGGGATAGGGGATGCTTTCCACTCCCTCCAGGCCTGCCAGGTACTCGAACAGCGGATACCCGGGCTTGGGAACCAGGACCGAATCGCCGGGATCCGCCAGCAGCTTGAACAGCCAACCGTAGGCCTCGGAGGTGCTGGCCGAGAGGAAGATGTCCGCCGGATCGACGGTCAGGCCGCAGGAGGAATACCAGGCCGCCACGGCGGCCCGGGCGGACGGGAGCCCCCGGGGGTCCGGCTCGTAGGACAGGCAGCCCGGACGGGCCAGGGCGGGCAGGATATCCCCGCCGGGCAGGGCTGCGTCGACCCGGGTGGGATTGCTCTCCGCCAGGTTGATCAACCGCCCGCCCTCCGCGCGGGCCTCGGCGAGGGCCCGGCCGAGGGCATTGGGTTCCCGCGGCGAGGGAACCCGGCGGGAGAAGGGGAAGGAAGACATGGGGGCTCCTTCGGTGGACAGTGGACAGTGGACGGAAGTTTCGCGCTCGTGCATGGACGCCTTCAACGCCAATGCGGTGCGTGACGTCCGCGCAGTGTCCGTATTTCCGTTCACCGTTCACCGTACACCGCCCACAGTATGCTATAATCCCCCCTAATTCCAGTATTCCACAGGGAGTCCGACATGGCCGTCCGTGTTCCGATAGGCACCCGCATCTTCCTGACCCTCGTGGTCCTGTTCGCGGTCATCACCGTGGGCATCGGCGTCCTGGTCTCCTTCACCCTGGTCGGCACCGTGGAGCGCGCGGTGGTCGGGAACATCGGCCGGGATACGAGCCTTCTGGCCAAGGACTTCGAGACCTGGCTGGCCGAGAAGTACCAGATCCTGGACACCCTGAAGCACTCGGTGCTTCAAAATCGGGACAACCCCGAACGGCTCCTTTCCCTGCTTATCGCCAAGACCCGGGAGGAGCCCGACATCGCGTGGATCTATTTCGGCACGGAAACCTTCGATCCCCGCTTCACGAACGTGAAGGACGGCCTCACCCGGACCGCGAACGGGGGTTACTACGTTGACGCGGACGAATGGAACCCGGAGCCCGATTTCGTCTGGCCGTCCCGTCCCTGGTTCGTGCGTGCCCGGGACGAGGACAAGGCCGTGATGAGCGATCCCTACATCGACGCGAACACCAAGGAGATCGTCGTGTCCCTTTCCCGTTCGGTGCGGGACGAGGGCGGCAAGCTCCTGGGCGTGATCGCCCTGGACATGTACATCTCCCGGCTGACGGAGGTGGTTTCCGTCCAGAAATACACGCCCACCTCCAAAACCTACCTGATCGACGCGAAAGGCTCCTTCATCACCCACGAGGACAAGTCCCTGGTGCTCAAGCTGGACGATCCAGCGGGCAACCTCTTCTCCCCCGGCTCCCCCCTGCAGGCGATGAACGAGGCTATCCTGGGCACACCGGAGACCTGGAACCGCAACCGGGGCAAGAACCTCTATTGGGCGGCCCGGCGCATCCCCCGCACCAGCTGGACCGTCGTCACCTTCGGGGAATATTCGGACATCTCACGACCCGTGGTCGAGTTCTACGGCACCCTTCTGGGCATCATGGGGGCCGCCATCCTCCTGGCGGTGCTGTTTGCCCTGGCGGAGGCGCGGGCCATATCGGCGCCCATCGAACAGCTCAAGCGGGGGGCCCTGGAGATGGCCAAGGGCAACCTGTCCTGGAACGTCCAGATCAAGAGCCGGGACGAATTCGGGGAACTCGGGGACTTCTTCAACCAGGTCTCCGCGTCCCTCAAGGAGAACATCGCCCGAATCGAGGGGCAGCGGCAGGAGATCGAGGATTATTCGAAAAACCTGGAAAGGATGGTCGAGGAGCGGACCCGACAGCTGGACCACGCCAACAAGGAGCTCACGGCCCGGAACGTCCAGATGGAGAAGGAGATGCAGATGGCGGAGGTGGTCCAGAGAAAGACCATCCCCCAGGCCGTGGACTTCCCCGCCGCTCCGGAGCTCCGGTTCGGGGCGCGGTACGTCGCCATGCAGTCCGTCGGGGGGGACCTGTACGACGTTCTGCCCATCGACGGCCGGCGCTACGCCCTCCTGATCGCGGACGTGTCGGGCCACGGCATGGCCGCGGCGCTGGTGGCCGCCATGGCCAAGGTCGCCTTCCGTGCCCAGGCCGGCATCGGCCGCGGCCCCGCCGAGGTCTGCCGGGCGGTGAACCAGGAGATCCACGAGATCATCGGGGGCGAGACCTACTACCTCTCCGCCTTTTACCTGGTCCTGGACGTGGTGGACGGGACCCTGACCTTTTCCAATGCGGGGCATCCCCCGGTCCTCCTGGTGCGGGAGGACAAGACCATCGAAAAGCTCGACGTGGCGGGGGGCCAGCTTCTGGGCATCAGCGGGGACTTCACCTTCGAGGAAGGCCGGACCCGCATGCAGCCCGGGGATTTCCTTCTGATGTTCACCGACGGCATCGTGGAAGCCCGGGACCCGGACGGGGACTTCTACGAGTACGGCCGCCTCATGGAGTACGTCCGCGGAAACCGGGACGCCCGGCCGGACGAGTTTATACAGGGTCTCCTGGACGACGTGGACGCCTTCAGCCGGGGCGCAGCGCGCACGGACGATCGGGCCGCCCTGCTGGTGCAGATGACGGGGTTCCGCTCCGCGGCCACCGCGGCGATATCCGGCACCGGAGACTGGGCCTCCCGCTTCGACAAGGCGGGCCGGCTCCTGAAGGCCGGGGACGCCCGGTCCGCGGCGATCCTGCTGGAGGAGATCCGGGCGCAAAGGCCGGAGGATCCCAAGATCCTCAACATGCTCGGGCTGGCCAGCTTCCGCCTGGGCGACCGGGAACGCGCGGAACGGCTCCTGGAAACCGCCGCCCTGCTGGCACCCGACACGGCGACCTATCGGAAAAACCTGGAAATGATCCGGGCCGGGAAAACCTAGGAGACAGGATTCGACGGGGAAGGACCGCCGGCGGAGATCCAGGCGGCCCCCGCTCCGGGGATTTCCGTCACACGGAAATTCCCGCCGCGTATCCGGATCGCGTGGCCTCCAGCACCCGGCCGGGGTTCGAGGAATCCCCGACGTTCCGCACGACCGGGGCGGCCCGGGAGGCAAGGCATTCCCGGTAGAGGGAGTCGTCAGGCCGGGCGCCCGCCGCCAGCACCACGATATCCGCCCCCAGGGATTCCTCCCTCTCTTCGACCCGGATCCACCGGGCGAAGGGGTTCGGGACGTTTTCCGGAAGAAGGGGCTCCCAGGTTACCCGGGGATCCGGCACGGTGCGGGAGACGTTTCGGACCACCCGGACCTCCCCGCCGCGCACCTCCGCAAGCCGGGCGCAGTTCAGAAGGCGCACTCCCGCCTCCTCGAGGTAATGGATCAGCCAGCCCCGGTTGGCCGTGCAGACTCCCTTCATGAGCCAGGGCAGCATCTCGACCACCGCGACCTCCGACAGGCCGCGTTCCCGGGAGAGCCAGAAAGCCGTCTCGCAGCCCACGGTACCGCCCCCGACCACCACGGCCCGGCGGGCGTCTCTCAGCAGGTCCGGTTCGCGCAGGAGGTCCACCGCGGCCACGACTGTCGGCAAGCCGATCCCGGGAACCCCGGGCCGGGCCTGCCGGGAGCCGGTGGCCGCGATGATCGCGTCGTATCCGCCGGCCCCGAGTTCCCCGGCGCCCGGGGCCCTGCCCAGCACCAGGACGAGCCCCTCCCCGGCGACGGCCCGCTCCACCTCCGCCCGAAGCCAGGAAAGGTAGTTCGCCACCTCGTACTTGAGCGCCGGCCGGGAGCCGGGTACGAGCATGCCGCCGATCTCCGGACGGGCTTCGAACAGGGTGACCGCGTGGCCCCGCCGGACTGCGGCCAAGGCGGCGGTGATTCCCGCGGGTCCCGCCCCGACCACCGCCACCCGGCACGGGGTCCGGACCCGCGTCAATTCGGCGCCGTCCAGCCTGTCCTCGAAGCCCGCCCGCGGGTTGACCGCGCAGCAGGGCCTCCCGCCTTCCACGAGCTCCCCCAGGCAGCCTTCCTGGTCGCCGATGCAGGGCCGGATCCGATCGACCTTGCCCGCGAAGGCCTTGTTCGGCCACTCGGGATCCGCCAGGAGGGGGCGGCCGAGCATGACCATGTCGCACTCTCCGTCCCGGAGGGCCTCCTCCGCGAGGTCCGGGAAACCCAGCTTTCCCACGGCTACCACGGGCACCGGGAGACCGGCGTTCGAAAGCACCCCGCGCCGGGCGAAGCTCTCCTTCACGATCCGTGCGGCGTCCAGGTAGCATCCGGGGGGCATGGGTCCTGGCGGATGGGGGAGCCACCAGTTGTCGTAGCAGCCCAGGTCCACGTCCACCAGGTCCACCCCCGCCGCGATCAGAGCCTCCAGGTATTCGAGGGTCTCCCCGGCGCTCCGCTCGCCGGCGAAGCGGCGGAGCCGCGGCACGGTCCGCATCCGCCCGCCGTAGGTCTCCGCCAGGGCCAGGGACAGGTCGATCCGGTACATGATCGGGTAGTCGTCCCCGGTTCTCCTCCGAATTTCGCGAACCAGGGCCGTGCCGAAGGCCTTCCAGTCCGCGAAGGCGCCCAGCTTCCTGCGGTTGAAGGCCCGGTTGGACATCTGTTCCAGGAGGTAGCCCTCGTGGCCGTGCAGGTAGACCCCGTCGATGCCGGCGGCCTTGGAATCCGCGGCGGCCTGGCCCGTCCGTTTCACGATGCTCCGAAGTTGTCCGTCCGTGAGGGGCCGGCAGGGTACCAGGGGCATGTAGAAATTCGGGTTCCAGGACGCGGAGACGGGAAGCCTGCGCTTGGTCACCAGGCACTCCGGGGAGCCGACCCGGCCCAGGCCCGGCGTGAGCTGGATGAAGAACCGGGCCCCGTGCTCCCGGCACCGGGCGGCTATCTCCCGCCAGCCCGCGAAGTTGGTCCGGCTGCGGTCGATGCGGGGGAAATAGGAAAGCCCCTCGGGTTCCGTGACCGCCGGATCGATGCCGTGGCTGACCGGCACGAGGCCGGAGGTTATGAGCCCCGCGCCGCCGGCGGCCCGGGCGGCGAAATACTCGACCATCCGGGAAGCCGGGCGGCCGGTTTCCTCGGCCATGCTGAAGTTGCCCATGGGCGCCATGACGATCCGGTTCCTGAGCTCAAGGCGATTGATACGGACCGGCGAGAAGAGCTTCTCGTAGGGGTACAAGCGGGAGGTCATGCGGCCCCGGTCCAGTTCTCCCGCTTCCTCGTACCAGGATCCGAACCGCGAGGTCATCCGCCCCACCCGCTCCTGAACTCCGTCCATGGTTCACCTCCCGACTCGATTTTCCCTCGTCGGTCCGTCTCGGCGTTCGGGGCGTCCCGCGGGTATTCCCTCAGCCTTCTCCGCCCCGGATCCTTTCGATCTCGTCCCGAATGATGGCCGCCTCCTCGAATTCGAGGTTCTTGGCGTGCCCGAGCATCTGGGCTTCCAAAGCCCGGATGAGGGCCTTTTTCTGCTCCGGCACCAGCAGGTTGAAGGCTCCCTTGAGGGTCCCGATCTCCGTCTCGATCACCTGCTCCTTCTCCTCCTGGTGGCGAAGCAGGATGTCGTGGACGGCCTTCTTGATGGTGACCGGGGTGATGCCGTGGGCCTGGTTGTAGGCCGTCTGGGCCGCCCTGCGGCGGGTGGTCTCGTCGATGGCGGTGCGCATGGCGTCGGACATGCGGTCCGCGTACAGGACCACCATGCCCGCGGCGTTTCGCGCGGCCCTGCCTATGATCTGGATGAGGCTGGTGGCGCTGCGCAAAAAACCGATCTTGTCCGCGTCCAGTATCGCTATGAAGGAAACCTCGGGCAGGTCGATCCCCTCCCGCAGGAGGTTGATCCCCACCAGGACGTCGTACTCCCCCAGGCGCAGGGCCTTGAGGATCTCCACCCGCTCGATGGTCTCCACCTCGCTGTGGATGTACCGGACCTTGAGGGACAGCCCGGACAGGTACTCGGTGAGCTCCTCGGCCATGCGCTTGGTCAGGGTGAGGATGAGGCTGCGCTCCCCCCGCTCGATCCGCTTGCGGATCTCGGCGTAGATGTCCTCCATCTGCCCCTCGCTGGGCCGGACCGCCAGCTCCGGATCCACCAGGCCCGTGGGACGGATGAGCTGTTCCGCCACCGTCTGGCTCTTCCCAAGCTCGAAGGGCCCGGGGGTGGCGGAGACGTAGACCACCCTATCCGTGATGGACTCGAACTCCTCGAACTTGAGGGGCCGGTTGTCCAGGGCGCAGGGCAGGCGGAAGCCGTAGTCGACGAGGGTTGTCTTGCGGCTCCGGTCCCCGGCGTACATGGCCCCGATCTGGGGCACCGAGACGTGGGACTCGTCGATGAAGGTCAGGAAGTCCTTGGGGAAGTAGTCCAGGAGGACCCCGGGGCGTTCTCCCCTGCCGCGGCCCGCCAGGGGGGCGGAGTAGTTTTCGATACCCGGGCAGTACCCCATTTCGGTCAGAAGCTCGATGTCGTACTCCGTCCGGGTCTTGAGCCGCTGGGCTTCCAGGAGCTTGTTCTGGGAAAGGAAGCGGGCGTACTGCTCCTCCAGCTCGGCCCGCAGGATGTCCACGGCCTTGTGGACCTGGTCCTCGGGCATGACGAAGTGCTTGGCCGGGTAGACGACGGCCTCCTCCAGGTCATCGGCGACAACCGCCCCGGAGATCGGGTCGAATTTGCGGATCCGGGCCACCCGGTCGAAATCAAGCTCTACGCGGTAGGCCTCGTTGGCGTAGGCCGGGTGGATCTCCAGGGTGTCTCCCCGGACCCGGAACCGGCCTCGCTCCAGGACGGCGTCGTTCCGCTCGTACTGGAGGGACACCAGGCGGCGCTTCACATCGTCCAGGTCGATCTCCGAGCCCCGGTCGATGTAGACCCGCATGGCCCGGTAGAGGTCCGGGCTCCCCAGGCCGTAGATGCAGGAGACCGTGGCCACGATGATCACGTCCCGCCTCTCCATCAGGGACGCCGTGGCAGCCAGCCGCAGCCGGTCGATCTCCTGGTTGATGTCCGCGTCCTTCTCGATATAGAGGTCCCGGGTGGGTACGTAGGCCTCGGGCTGGTAGTAATCGTAGTAGGAGACGAAGTACTCCACCGCGTTGTCCGGGAAGAAGTCCTTGAACTCCCGGTAGAGCTGGGCGGAAAGGGTCTTGTTGTGGGAGACGACCAGGGTAGGGAGCTGGACCTCCTCGATGACCTTGGCCATGGTGAAGGTCTTGCCGGAGCCCGTCACGCCCTTGAGGGTCTGGTATCGCTGGCCGGCCCGGATGCCGTTCGCAAGGGCCGCGATGGCCTGGGCCTGATCGCCCGCGGGGCCGTAGGGCGCTACAACCTTAAACGGCTTCATGGAATCCCTCACACGGCCCCGCGATCGGATCGCGGGGAATCGGATTATACGGCGCCGCTTCCGCGGCGTGCGATACTCCGACCGGACCGTAGGGAGCGACGACCTTGAAGGGTTTCATGGGCAAGCCTTCCCGGTCCGGCCGGAGGGCGGAAAGGTATGGATTGTAGAGCGTCGCTTCGCGACGTGCCGCACGCCCGCAGGCCCATACGGTGCCACAACCTTGAACGGTTTCATGTATTAGGCTCTCCGATCACCGTACACGATTAAACGAG
>JBFZER010000133.1:0-7022 GCA_041306765.1 Spirochaetota bacterium
CCCAGTAGCCGGACAGGCCGTACCGGACGCCCCCGAGTTCGTAGTCCGAGCGGCAGCGCTCGTATACGGACAGCTCGTCCGCGGGGGGCGGAAGCTCCGTCCCCCGGCCCCCGGCGATCACCGTGTGCCCCGGGCCGGCCTCCTCGGCCAGGATCTCCGCGCCCGAGGAGGCTACGGCGGCCCGGACCGCAGGGGCGATGGTGTTCACGACCACAAGGGCGAAACGCCCCCCCGCGGTCAGGGCCCCCGGGAGGCGGCGGATGAAATCCTCGATCACGGGAGGCCCCGCCTTGGCCGGCACGTTGGATACCACCAGGTCGTAGCGGCTGCCCGAAAGCCCCGTCAGGGTGAGCCCCGTCCCGCAGGAGGCGGGTCTTAGACCGTTGGCCCGGGCATTGCGCGCCGCGAAGGCCGCCGCCAGGGCGTCCCGGTCCCGGAAATGAATCGCCATGCCGGGCGAGGCCGCTCCCAGGGCTATCCCGATCACTCCCACCCCGCAGCCGAGGTCCAGGACGGACCGGGCGCTCTCCGCGAGCCCCGGGCGAGCCAGGACTTTCAGGAGGAGCCGGGTGCCCCGGTCCACGTCGAAGGAGCTGAACAGGGCGTGGGACAGATCCAGCCGGATATCCCGGCCCGAGAAGCGGAAGGAGACGGATTTGTGGATGTAGGGGTCGAGGGGAGGGAACCGGACCGTGGACAGTGGACGGTGGACGGAAGCGACCGCAGATCGCTGTTCCGGACTACCCTTCGGCGTTGTCGTCGACCGCGAACCTGTACTCACTCCCGTTCACCGTTCACTGCTTACTGTTCACCTAACTATTCACCCTCTCCTGGTACTCGTTCGTCTCGGTGTTGACCAGTATCTTTTCGCCCTGCTTGATGAACAGGGGCACCCGCACCACCAGCCCCGTCTCGCAGACCACGGGCTTGGTCGCCCCGGAAACCGTGTCGCCCCGGACGTAGTTCTCGCTCTCCGTCACGGTGAAGATCATCTTGTAGGGGATCTTGATGTCGATGGCCTCGCCCTCGTAGAAGAGGATCGAATAGGTTTCGCCCTCCTGGAGGTAGGACTTCTTGTCCTCGTGCCCCGGGAAGGGGATGAAGTACTGCTCGAAGCTCTCGTTGTTCATGAAGACGAAATTCTCGGGGTCCGAGTACTGATACTGGCAGTCGATGAGGTCGACCTGCGCGTCCTCCACCTCGTCCTGGGTCTTGATGGTCTGGGTGACGACGTTCCCGTTCCGCATGTTCTTGGCCTTCACCCGGGCGAAGGCGGCCCCCTTGCCGGGGTTGACGAACTCGCGGTCCACAACGATGTGCGGGTGGCTGTTGATGAGCAGGACGCTGCCCTTGGCTATGTCTCCGCCTCGGATCATGATCTACCTCTCGGGTTTCGGCGCCCGTACCTTCGGTTCGAGGGGCAGGGCCGGGCTTTCTTGGGATGGAATGCCCCGCGACCCACGGCTCGTGGTCCGAGACCGGGCGGGACACAGCACTATGGCAAATTCGGGGGGGTTTGTAAAGCCGGCCGCTCCCCGGGCGCCCTCGAAGCCCGGGCTGTCACCGTTGCGCCCGACTCAGGGGACACCCCGGACCACCCGGTTCCGGCCGGACTGTTTGGCCGCGTACAGGGCCTTGTCCGCGGCCCGCATGAGCTCGAAGGGACTCTTCATGGACGGCTGGCTGAAGGCGAAGCCCAGGCTCATGGTGATCCGGATGTCGGCGCCCTCGTGGACGAACACGGCATCCTCCACCGCCTTCCGGATCCTCTCGCAGTAGGAATCCGTCTCTTCCGGACTCTGGGCGTTCAGGATCACGGCGAATTCCTCGCCTCCATACCTGCCTACGATGTCCCCCTCGCGCCCGGACCGTACCAGAAGGGCGGCGGCTTCCTTCAGCACCAGGTCCCCGGCCTGGTGTCCGTAGGTGTCGTTGATGGCCTTGAAATGGTCGATGTCCATCATCACCAGGAAGACGGGACTGTTCTCCCGCCGCCGGCGCTTCATCTCGAATTCTAGGAATTCCTCGACCTTGGCGTGGTTGTACAGACCCGTCAGGCCGTCCCGGGCGGCGCTCTCCCGCAGAAGCCCTTCGCGGTCGCGCACGGCCCGGGCCATGCTGTTGAAGGCGTCCACCAGGCTGTCCAGCTCCGTGTCCGTCCGGGGCACCCGCACCTCCGGGTATTCCCGCTCCTCCATCGTCCCGGCGGCCTCCGCGAGGGCGCGGATCGGGCGGACCAGCCGGGCGCTGAGGGCATAGGCCAGGACCAGCTGGAGGGCCAGGAGTCCGGCGGCGAACTCGGCAAAGAACTCCAAAAGGCGGGTGATCGGCAGGAGGGCCTTGTCGCTCCGGAGTTCCACCACCATCCCCAGGGCCAGCCGGGGGCTCCAACCGTAGGCGCCGATGACCTGCCGACCGGCTTCGCCCGGGAATTTCGCGGCCCCCTCCCGACGGGCCGCGGCCTCCCGGACCGCGAAGTTATCCAGCACCCGGTCCTCGCCGGGGGATTCCGCCGTCCCGGCCGAGGAGCCCGCCACCAGCCTTCGTTCGGAGTCTACGATGTATACCGTCCCCAGGTTTCCAAGCCCCATCCCCTCCACGATCCGCACCAGGTCGGACAGGAGCACCGTGCCCGCCAGGACGGCGGATACCTGGCCGCGGTACCGCAGCGGACGGCTTACCGCGAAAGCGTACCGGCCGGTCAACCGGTTCCGGAACACCCCGCTGACGAAGGATACGCCGTCCCGGGCCGCGGTGAAGTAGTCCCGGTCGTCGAGCCTGGTTTTCCGGGACGCGGGCCCCGTCCGATTGAAAAGCACCGTTCCGTCGAGGTCCAGGAGAATCAGGTCCGAGAATGCGCCTTTCGATTCCATGAGGGATCGGAACCGGAGATGGGTGTCCGGCGGCACCGGCTTCCCCGCACGCTCGGCGTCGGATTCCAGGATCGAGGCCAGCCAGGAGAGGTCGCTCTCCCGTTCCAGAAACCAGTCCGACAGGGCCAGAAGCACCGCGTCCCGGTAATACTCCGCGATTTCCATCTCCCGGGCCTCGATGGCGGATTGGGTCCGGAGGTAGATCCCGGCTACCATGAAGGCGAAGAAAAAGACGGTGAGCATGGCGAGGACGATGAATTGCTGCCGGAACAGACGGCTGCTGAACAGGGTTTTCATGGTTTCCGAAGGGCTCCCTCGTTCTCCTTCAGGATGCGCTCGAAAGGAAACGGCAGGAGCTTGCGGATGTCCGTGGAGCCCGCGAGGGCCAGGACGAAGCGGTCGAAGCCCAGGGCGACCCCGGAACAGGGGGGGAAATCCGCGAAGATGCCGGGGTACCCGGGATCCACCCGGTGGGGCACCCGGGAAGCCGTCTTCCGCTCGCCCTCGCGCTCGAAGGACGCCCGTACGGCCCCCGGATCGGATGCCTCGGTATAGCAGTTGCAGAGCTCCATGCCCCCCGCGTACAGCTCCCAGCGGTCCTTCCAGGGAGTGCCCGGGATATCCTTGGCCAGGCATTCGATCTGCGCGGGGTACCGCTCCAGGGTCAGCGGGGCGTCGGCGGGCAGGGAGGGTTCGACGATGCTCAGGAATATCTGGTTGAAGGCGTCTTCCCAGGACGCGTCCGGGGGTACCAGGAGGCCCTTGCTGCGGCCCGCGTCGACCAGCGCCCTCCGGTCCTGAAGGATCTCCAGGTCGAGACCGGCGAGTTCACGGAATGCCTGGGCCATGGTCATGCGGCGGAAGGGAGGCCGCGCCCAGGAAGGCGTGTCGGGACCGGCGCACCTGCGGAACAGCTCCTCGGTGAGCTCCCGGGAGTCCCCCGAATCCGCCCCCACCGTGTAGTACTCCAGCATCGTGAACTCGGGATTGTGCAGGCGGCCCACGGACTCGGAATTGCGGAAACACTTGCACACCTGGAAGACGCTCCTCCGGAGTTCCGCGATCAGGGGCTTCATCCAGACCTCCGGGGAGGGAACCAGCCACAGGTCCAGGCGACCCAGGAAGGGATTGTCGTACTCGGTCCGGAAGACTTCCAGGCAGGACTCCGGGATGAGGGCCGGAGCGAGGGCGGGCGTATCCGTCTCGAGGTATCCGAGTTCGAGGAAAAATGCCCGGGTCTCCGTCAGGACCCTCGAGCGCTCTTCTAGAAGTCTGGTTTCCATACGATCCCGCCCCGGAGGGCTCGGTTCGGCGTGCTAAACTGCGGCTTCCGCGGTCTCGGCGGTCCGGAGGACGTTCAAGTCCTCGGAGTTGAAGATCTTGTCGATGTCCAGGAGGATGACGAAGCCTTCTTCCCTCTTGCCGACACCCAAAATGAACTCCGCGGCCAGCCGGGTCCCGAATTTCGGGGCGGGCTCGATGCTTCCCGCGTCGATCTCGACCACCTCGTGGACCGCGTCCGCCAGGGCGCCCACGACGACCGCCCCTTCCAGGCCCTCCACCTCCATCACGATGATGCTGGTGTCCTTGGTGACCGGTGTTTCGGGCATGCCGAACTTGAGACGCAGGTCGATTACGGGAACGCCCGTGCCGCGAAGGTTTATGATGCCCTTCATGAACTCGGCGGTCCTGGGCAATTTGGTTATCTTGGTGTGTTCGAGGACCTCTCGCACCTTGGCGACGCCGATGGCGTACTGCTCGCCTTCCAGGGTGAAGGTCAGGTACTGGTTGGCCGTTGTTCCTTCCATATCGACTCTTCCTCCTGGAATCGAGTGTACAGGTTCGGCCCGAGAAAAGTCAAACCGGATCGAAGCCCAGGATGCCGCGGCCAGCCGGGCGTTCCGCTTGAGGAGGGAGGGACGGATCCAGGAGAGCCCGAGGGCCGTCCCCCGGAACCTCGCCCGGAGTTCGTCCTCCCCCGCCTCGAGGAGGGCGGAGGGCTCCAGCCCCCGGCCCAGCGGACCGGCGGAGGCCCCGCGCTCGAAGCCGGGCCGGAAGCGGGGGCAGGCGGCCAGGCAGAGGTCGCAGCCGTAGAGGTTGCCCCGCCACCGACCCGCCACCTCCCCGGGCACCGGATCCTCGACGCTCGCCCAGTGCTGGATGCACAGGGTCCGGACGATCCCGCCCCCGGGAAGCACGGCCCCGGTGGGGCAGGCCCGGACGCATTCGTCGCAGGTCCCGCAGTCCGCCCCCGGACGGCCCGGATCCGCACGGTCCGGTTCCGGCGGACAGGAACCCTCCGCCGGGTCCGGCTGGAAGGGCAGGACCAGGACGCCCAATACGCAGCCCGGACCCGCCCTGCGTTCCAGGATGAGGGTGTTCCTTCCAACAGGGCCCAGACCCGCCGCGACGGCCAGGGCTTTTTCCGGCAGCCGGGAGTTCACGCCGATGCGGAAGGCCGACCGGGAACCTGCCGGCCCCAGCCCGGGAGCCCGGGAGGCGGAAGCCAGGCGCTCCGAAAGCGCCCGGTACCAGTGGGCCCGGGCGAACCAGCCCAGGGCCGCGAGCGGACGACCTTCCCCGTCCCGGAAATATTCCGCGTCCATAGCCCCCGCGGGGCTGCCGCGGGTATCGTAGTGCAGGGCCGCCACCGCCGCGCCCCGGGCCCGGGCAAGGCCGTAGGACTCCGATATCCGTACCGGAAGCCCCCGGACTGTCCGCGCCAGCCGGGGACCGTCCAGGAAACCGAAGGAGAGTACGCCCTCCGCCCGGAGGGATTCGGCGAGGATGCGGGTCAACGCGCGGTCGGGGATTCCGGAGTCGTTCAAGGCCGGACGGGAGGCCGGGTCACCGGAGGGCCTGGGCGGCCTTCCGGGCCTTCTCGATTTTCTGCATCTTGCGGTAATACTCGGTCTGCTTCTCCACCTCGGTCACGTCGGAGAGCAGGATCTTGTTCTCCGCCACCCGGACCTTGTTGTTCTCCAGGAGCTTGTGCATCACCATGTTGCCCTCTCCCAGGGGAAGGCCCACCATGTTGATCAGCTCCTTGGGTCCGAAGTCGAAGGTATAGGAGGACCCGGGCTTCAGGGGAACCCGGTTCTTCTCCAGCTGGATGAGGAGGGCGTCGTACATCCGACCCAGGGGGTCCGCGATCAGGGTATTGGCCAGCTGCTTGTAGATGAACCAGATCCTCTCCGCCAGCAGGGTCGTGAGCCGGGTGACGATCTGGGGTTGGGTCTGGACCATTCGCTCGAAGTTGGCCTTGTTGACCGCCAGGAGGTAGGCGTCCTCGAAGGCGATGGCGCTGGCGCTCCGGGGCTTGTTCTCCAGGATGGCCATCTCTCCGAAGATATCCCCGGTCTTGAGCACCGCCAGGAGCACCTCGTTGTTGTCCACGATCTTGGTGATCTTCACGGAACCCTTCTGGATGATGTAGAGCTCCGACCCCGTCATGCCCTCGGAGAAGATCATGGTGTCCTTGGGATAGAAACGGTTGAATTCCTCGTTCGAGCCGTCCAGGTAGACCGCCTTGGAGTACGGGGCGATCTTGCCCATCCGCTCCCGGGCTACGGTCACGTGGGGTCCGTTCGGGCAGAACTTGAGGTACTGGTGGTAGGCGTAGAAGGCCTGGTTGTACTGGCTCTGCTTGGCGTAGTACTCCGCCACCCGGAACAGGTGGGTGGGATCCACCTCCGCGGTGTTCTTGAGGGTCAGTCGGGTCAGGGCTTCGTCCAGGAAGCGCATCCGCTTGGAGAAGGCCATGATGATCTTCATGGCCACCGGGGTGTTCTTCTCGATGAGGGTTCCGTATTGCTCCCGGGCCACGGATATGAGGATGCAGTCGGTCACCGCCTGGGCGGTCTCGATGTGGCTGTGGTTGGACATGGTGGAAACGACGCCGAAGAAGTCGCCGGGGCCGAAGATGTTGCCCCCCTCCTCCTCCACCACCTCCACGTCCTTGGACACCCGCACCTTGCCCTGGCGAATGATGTAGAAGCGGTCGGCGTTCTGCTTGCCTTCCACCACGATGTATGAGTCTTTTTTAAAGCTTACGAATGTCAGCTGGAGAGGATTGTCCATCCCGCCTTCCGTATGACCGAGCTGTCTGGGCTCAAGTATAGATACCCCCGAAAGACCTGTCAATTGCGC
>JBFZER010000134.1:0-9086 GCA_041306765.1 Spirochaetota bacterium
TATTTCCTTCTCTTCCACATTCTTTTCGAGTTCCGCGATCTTGTCCAGGATATCCCGCACCGCGGGAGTCTCCCGGCTGACCGTCTTCTGGCCTTTTTCCACCAGGACCTCGTAGACCTCGACGCCCAGGCGGGCCGTCATCTTTTCCGCCTGTCCCCGGAGCTGGACTATCTCCACCTTGAGAACCCCCATCTCGCCCCATTGCTGGGCCTTTTCCCCCGCCTTGGAAAGGATATCCTTCGAGGTATCCAGCCCGGTGTTCACGATGTTCTTGATCTTTTCGGAAAACGTCATGGTCCCTCCCTGTCTTTCAGCCTGAGTGAGTTTATGCGTCCTTCATAACATAGCCTCTTTGGCCGTCCGGGAAAAGGTTTTTGGGCCGTCGTCGGAAAGTTTTCCCAAAAGCCTTGACATCCGACCTTCGAGCTACTATATCCTGTAGCAATCGCATACCATACTACTACTAGTTGTATGGTCGGATTGCAAAAAGGATACCAACCGGATGCGGGATCGGGGATCTTTTAAGGAAAAAACACGAATCGACCGGAGGGGTCTGTGAGGTGCCCCCATTGCGGGAGCCTGGACGATCGGGTCATCGATTCCAGGACCCTGGCCAACGGGGAAAGCATCCGGAGGCGGCGGGAGTGCCTGGCCTGCGAGTTCCGGTTCACCAGCTACGAGAGGATCGAGGAAAAACCCCTCATGGTCGTGAAGCGGGACGGCCGCCGGGAGCCCTTCGAGCGGGCCAAGCTCGAACGGGGAGTCCAGAGGGCCGTGGAGAAGCGCCCGATATCCCAACTTTCCATTGAAAATATCGTGAACGAGATCGAGGATGAGGCCGCGGTGCGCGGCAAGGGAGCCAATGAGATCGCGAGCTCCGTCCTGGGAGACATGGTCCTGCATCGGCTCTACGACATCGACAAGGTGGCGTACGTCCGGTTCATGGCCGTGTATCGGAGCTTCGAGAGCGTGGACGAATTCCTCAAGGTGATCGAGCAGATCGAATCGGCGAGAAAAGGGCCTGCCCTGTGAAGGTCTCGAAGGTTGTAGTGTAGGGAATGGGTTGCGTGCCGGCCTGGGAGGCGGCGCGCGGCCGGGCGGAGGAGGGCTCTCCGGAGGTTCGGCTATCGGGGCCGGATCGGGGAGCCGCTCGGGATATCCGGGGCGTGCCCCGGGTATCCCCGTTCCCGGTCCTGGGAGGGGACTATGTCGGACCAGCATGTCTTTCCCGAATGGAGGAGCTTTCTGGGCTCCCCCGGGGGGGAGGACGAGAACGCGTTCGTGAAATTCGTGGTGAAACGCTCCGGCCAGGTGGAACGGTACGACCGGGCCAAGATCGCGGACGCCATAGCCAAGGCCTTCCGGGCTGTATCCGGGATAGCCGAGAAGGAAACCGTGGAGCGTCTGGCCGGCGCCGTGGAGGAGCGGCTCCGGTTGCTCCTCGCGGGCCGGCACCGCAACTCCATCCCCGCCATAGAGGAGATCCAGGACGTCGTGGAGACGGTCCTGGTCGAGTCCAAGGAGGTTGAGGTCGCTAAGGCCTACATCCTATACCGGGCCCGCCACGAGGTCCTCCGGGACACCAAGACCCTCATGCTGGACATAAACTCCACCATGGACGGCTACCTGGCCCAGGCGGACTGGCGGGTCAAGGAGAACGCCAACGTCAACTACTCCCTGGGCGGCCTGATACTCCACAACTCGGGCTCCATCACCGCCAACTACTGGCTCAAGAACATCTATCCCGAGAATATCGCCGAAGCCCACCGATCCGCGGACTTCCACATCCACGACCTGTCCATGTTCTCCGGCTACTGCGCCGGCTGGTCCCTGCGCGCGCTGATCAAGGAAGGATTCGGCGGGGTGCCGGACAAGATCTCATCGACCCCCGCGAAGCACCTGTCCACCTTGGTCCAGCAGATGGTGAACTTCCTGGGGGTCCTCCAGAACGAGTGGGCGGGGGCCCAGGCCCTCTCCTCCTTCGACACCTACCTGGCGCCCTTCGTGAAAGCCGATTCCCTGCCGGAATCGGAGGTCAAGCAGTGCGTCCAGAGCTTTCTCTTCGGGGTGAACACCCCCAGCCGATGGGGGAGCCAGGCGCCCTTCACGAACGTCACCCTGGACTGGACCGTGCCCGCGGACCTCGCGGGCCTGCCCGCCGTGGTCGGCGGCGAGGAGCAGGCTTTCACCTACGGGGACTGCCAGACGGAGATGGACCTGATCAACAAGGTCTTCATCGACCTCCTCCTGTCGGGGGACGCCGAGGGCCGGGGCTTCCAGTACCCGATCCCGACCTACAACGTGACCAAGGACTTCAACTGGGACACCCCGAACGCCCGGCGGCTCTTCGAGATGACCGCCAAGTACGGCACCCCCTATTTCCAGAACTTCATCAACTCCGACCTGGATCCCGGTGACGTCCGGTCCATGTGCTGCCGGCTCCAGCTGGACAAGCGGGAGCTTCGCAAGAGGGGAGGGGGCCTGTTCGGCAGCGACGAACTGACGGGCTCCATCGGGGTCGTGACCCTCAACCTGCCCCGTATCGGGTACCTGGCGGATTCCCGGACGGACTTCTTCCGCAGGCTGGACCGTCTGCTGGACCTCGCGGCTGAGAGCCTGCGCATCAAGCGGAAGGTCTGCTCCCGGCTCCTCGCCGCAGGACTCTTCCCCTATACCCGCCGCTACCTCAAGGGCTTCGACAACCATTTTTCCACCATCGGCCTGGTGGGGCTGCACGAGTGCTGCCTCAACTTCCTGGGCAAGGGGATAGAGACCCCGGACGGCAAGGCCTTCGCCCTGGAGGTGCTGGGCTACATGCGCAAGCGCCTCCAGGATTTCCAGGAGGAGACGGGAGAGCTCTTCAACCTGGAAGCCACCCCCGCGGAGAGCACCTCCTACCGCCTGGCCCGGCACGACAAGCGGAAATATCCCGAAATCATCACCTCCGGGGAACGGGAGCCGTACTACACGAATTCCTCCCAGCTCCCCGTGGGCTACACCCAGGACCTGTTCGACGCCCTGGACCACCAGGAGGAGCTCCAGACCCAGTACACCGGGGGCACGGTCTTCCACATATTCCTCGGAGAGGCCGTGGAGGATTGGGGGGCGGTCCGGGACCTGGTCAAGGCCGTGGCGGGCACCTACCGGATCCCCTATTTCACGATCTCGCCGACCTTCTCCATCTGCCCCGTGCACGGCTACCTCTCGGGCAAGCACTTCGCGTGCCCCAGGTGCAAGGAGGAGAAGGAGGCGCGGCTCCGGGAGGAGATCCGGGCGTTGGAACGGGAATTGATGGCAGGAGACAGGGGGCAGGAATCAGGAGTCAGGAGCCAGGAGCCAGGAGCCAGCGGACCTGCGGGGTTCCGGTGAAGTACAGCCAGGATCCGGTCGACTGGAAACGGCCTGCCGCCTGAGTCCTGTCTCCTTTATTGGGAGGGTACATGGATACGGCATCTATCGAAAAAAAGCTCGCGGCCTTGAAAGCGGACCTGGCTTCCGTCCAGGGCACCCCCACGGAGGTATACAGCCGCATCGTGGGGTACTACCGGTCCGTCAAGAACTGGAACGCGGGCAAGCGGGACGAGTTCGCCCACCGGGAGACCTTCCGCATGCCCTCCGGCGTGCCCTCGGCCCTGGGGGACGCCCGTCCGGCGGCGGCCCCGACCCGGTCCCACGGGAGCCTCTGGGAGTCCCCGGCGGGGCGGTCGGACCTGTTCTCCGGCGAGCAGGCCCCCACCCTGAGCGACGTTATGGGTCCGGCGTCCTACCTGCTTTTCACCCGGAGGTCCTGCCCCAACTGTCCTCCCGTTCGGGAGTATCTGGGAGGCACGGGCCTCCTGGGGCGGGAGATCGACGTCGACACGCCGGAGGGACTGGATCTGGCGCGGGGCTGCGGGGTTCTGGCCTGCCCGACCGCCGTGCTCCGGGATCTGGAGGACCGCGAGGTCTACCGGGCGTTCAGCGTAACGGAGCTCCGCGCCTTCCTGGAGACGGTTCCCGAAACCGCGTAGAAGGATCGTCGTGAACATCTGCGACGTCTCGGAACGTACGGTTGCCGCGCGGGTCGCCGTCCAGAAAACCAGCCTGATCGACTTCCCCGGCCGCGTTTCGGCGGTGCTCTTCTTTGCGGGATGCAATTTCCGCTGTCCCTACTGCCACAATCCCGAACTGGTCCTCCCCCCCTTCCCGGAGGAACTGGAAGCCCTCGAGGATGCCCTGGCCTTCCTGGACACCCGGAGGAGCGTCCTTTCCGGCGTCGTCCTTTCCGGGGGCGAACCCCTCCTCCGGGAGGACCTGCCGGCCCTGGCCCGGGAGATCCGAAACCGGGGGTTCAAGGTAAAGCTGGACACCAACGGCTCCTTCCCGGAGCGCATCGAGGGGGTGGGCGCGGACTTCGTTGCCCTGGACCTGAAAACCTCCCCAGAATCCTACAGCCGGGTGGCCCCCGGGGTCCCGGACGCGGGGCGCAGGGTCCTGGAGTCCCTCCGGATCGTGCGAAACCTGGGGGTGCCCTACGAACTCCGCATCACCTGCGCCCCCGGGGTCGCGGAGGCCCAGGATCTCCGCGTCCTGGCGGAGTACCTGGAGCCCGAGGACTCCGTGGTCCTCCAGGGCTTCCGGCCCCTCCGCGTCCTGGACCCCCGCTGGAGCTCCCTCCCCCCGACTCAAGAGACGATTCTTGAGGAACACGCGAGGGTGCTCGGGACCCGGGCAGCCCGGGTGCGCATCCGTTCTTCCTTCTGAGCTCCGCCGAAGGAACCGGGCCCGCTGTACAGCCGGACTTCGTACCGGCGCTTGATGGCCCCCCCGTCCCGGGATACCATGGGGCCATGGAAAATTCCTTCCCCCGGACCTTCCACCCCCTGATCGCCCCCTGGTTCCGGGAAACCTACGGCCCGCCCACGGCCGTGCAGGCCGAAGCCTGGCCCCGGATCGCCGCGGGGGAGCACGTGCTGGCCCTGGCTCCCACGGGCAGCGGGAAGACCCTGGCAGCCTTCCTGGACGCGATTTCCCGCCTGGTCCGGGGCGATTTCGACCCGCGAAAGCTCTCGGTGCTCTACGTGTCCCCCCTGAAAGCCCTGAACGAGGACATACGGAGCAACCTCCGGGAGCCCCTGGAGTCCCTGCGGACCCGGTTCCAGAGTGAGGGGGAGCCCTTTCCGGAGATCCGGGTGGAGACCCGATCCGGGGACACCCCCGCCTCGGACCGGAGGCGCTTCCTGGTGAGGCCTCCGTCCATCCTGGCCACCACCCCTGAGAGCCTGGCCATCCTGCTGGCAAGCCCCCGGGCGCGTTCGGTGCTTTCAGAGGTTCGCCTGCTCATCCTAGACGAGATCCATGCCGTCCTGGACTCCAAACGAGGGGCCTTCCTGGCCTGCCAGGTCGGAGCCCTGTCCCTCCTGGCGGGGGAGTTCCAGAGGATCGCCCTTTCCGCGACCGTGCGGCCGGCGGAGACCGCCGCAGCCTTCGCGGGGGGTCTGCGGAAGGTCCCCTCGGGAGACGGCCGCCCGGGCTTCCGGTACGAGCCGAGACCCGTGACCGTCGTTTCGCCTCCCGGGGACAAGAAGATCGAGCTGAGCGTCGAGTACCCGGCTCCCCCCGCGGGCGGGCCGGCGGCCGGCGCCGATGCCGGGTTTCCGGAGTCTTCCCGCTACGCGGCCCTGATGGAAACCCTGGCGGCCCGGACCCGCAGGAACAGGTCCACCCTGGTGTTCACCGATTCCCGCCGCCGGGCGGAGCGGATCGCCTTCCTGCTGAACGAGAAGGCAGGCGCCGGAACGGCTTTCGCCCATCACGGCTCCCTGTCCAAGGAGGTCCGGCGCCTGGTGGAGGAGCGCCTCAAGCGGGGGGAACTGCCCTGCGTGGTGGCCACCGGCTCCCTGGAGCTGGGCATCGACGTGGGATCCGTGGACGAGGTGGTGCTGGCAGGGGCCCCTCCCGCCGTATCGCCCGCCCTCCAGAGGGTGGGGCGCTCCGGGCACGGGGTGGGCCGGACCAGCCGGGGGGCTCTCTTCCCCTTCCACGGCATGGACCTGCTGCGTTCCGCGGCCCTGTCGGGAGCGATCCGGGACCGGGAGATCGAGGCCTTGTCGCCGGTCGAAAACCCCCTGGATATCCTGGCCCAGGCGATCCTGGCCCTCTGCGCCGTGGAAGACCGGGGCGCGGACGCCCTGTACGAGGATATCCGCACGTTCCCGCCCTTCCGGAGCCTGCCCCGGGAATCCTACGACCGGGTGGTGGAGATGCTCGCCGGGCGCTACGAGTCCGCCCGGCTCCGGGACCTGAAGCCCCGCCTGCGATTCGACCGGATCTCGGGAACCCTGAGCGCCGCGGAGGGGACCCTCCAACTGCTCTATTCCTCGGGAGGGTCCATACCGGACCGGGGGGTCTATTCCCTGCGGCTCGCGGACGGAACCCGGATCGGGGAGCTGGACGAGGAGTTCGTCTGGGAGCGGAAGGTGGGGGACGCCTTTTCCTTCGGCACCCGATCCTGGCGGATCCGGGCCATCGGCCCCGAAGCCGTCGAGGTGGTCCCCCTGGACCGCCCGGCGGATTTCGTCCCCTTCTGGAAGGGGGAAGCCCGGTACCGCAGCCCGGTCCTGGTTCGCAGGACCCTGGAGCTTTCCGCGTCCTTCGGCCCCGGGGGATTCCCCCCGGGAACCCTGGACGGCCTGGGGATGACGGAGGAGGCGAAGGCGGCCCTCGAGGAGTTCCTCGCCGGCCAGGGTCGGTCCCAGGCGGGTGTCCCCCTCCCGGGCCCGGACTCGGTTCCCCTGGAGCTCTGCTCCGATCCCGGGCTCCGGGGAGACGCGGTGACGGCGGTCCTTCATACCCTCCGGGGAGGCGCGGTCAACGAGCCCCTTGCCCTGGCCCTTGCCGCGGAACTCGAGGAGGCCTGCGGCCTCCGGATCGAGACCGTGGCGGACGAGGATTTCGTCCTGGCGATCCTGCCCCTGACGGCGGGTAACACCCCGGAGGCGGTCGTCCGGGACGCCCTTCGACGGCTGGGCGACCCGGAACTCCGGGAACGCCGGCTCCGGGCCAGGCTGGAGAGTTCCGGGGTGTTCGGGGCGGCCTTCCGGGAGGCGGCGGGCCGCTCCCTGATCCTGCCCCGGGCGGGTTTCGGCAAGCGCACCCCCCTGTGGATCACCCGGCTCCGGGCCAAGCGGCTCTTCGACGCCGTGAGCTCTTTCGGGGATTTCCCGGTCGCGGCGGAAGCCTGGAGGACCTGCCTGGTCGACCTCTTCGACATGGGGGAGCTCGGCCGTCTCCTGGACGGGATCGCCTCCGGGGAGATCCGGGTGGAGGCCTTCCGGACCCGGGCGCCCAGCCCCTTCGCCCGGGAGGCGGTCTGGCAGGAGACGAACCGCTTCCTGTACGAGGGCGACGGTTCGGAGCGGAGGCGGGGCGCCTCCCTGTCCGACCGGGCCATCGAGGAAGCCCTGGGATCGCCGTGCCTGCGTCCCGCCCTCCCCGCGGACCTGGCGGCGGATTTCACGGCCCGGCTCCGGCGAGAGAAGCCGGGCTGGGCTCCCGAGGACGGCGCTGCCCTGGCGGAATGGGTAAAGGAGAGGGCGCTGATCCCCGCGGACGAATGGGAAGCCCTGGTCCCGCACCTGGGCGAGGAGGCCAGGTCCGCCTTGGCGGAGGACCCGACCCTGGGGCATCGGATCGCCGCCCTGCTGCCGGCCGGCGGCTCCCTGCCCCTCTACGTTCACGAGGAGCGCCGGGCGGAGTTCGAGACGGATCCCAGGACCCTGCTGGAGGAATGGCTGCGCTACGAGGGGCCGGTGGGGGAAGGCCGGGTAGCCCGGGTGTTCGGGATCCCGGAGTCGGAGGCCCGGGACGCCCTGACCGGGATGGCCCAGGAGGGCCTGCTCTCCGCGGGAGTCCGGGTGGCCGGGGAGGCCGGAGACCTGTACTGCGACGAATCCAACCTGGAACTGCTCCTGCGCCTGACCCGGAAGGCGGCCCGCCCCGCGGTGGAGGAGCGCCCCGCCTCGGACCTGCCCCGTTTCCTGGCCGGGATCCAGGGGCTCTCGGGCCGGCGGCCTTCCAGGCCCTGGGAGTCCCTGGCCGGCTGGGCGGCTCCCGCGGGCCTCTGGGAGACCGAACTCCTGCCCGCCCGATGTCCGGACTACGCGCCCGCCCTCCTGGACCGGGACTTCGAGGAAGGATCGTGCCTGTGGTTCGGGGCGGGAGCGGAGGCGGTCGGTCTCTGCGCCCCCGAGGATCTGGATCTCGTCCTCCCGGACCGGCCGCCGGAATCCTCCCTGGTCCCGGAAGGTCTGCGGGATTTCTGGGCCATCCGGGATGCTTCCGGCTTACCCCCGGAGGATTGCGCCCGGGCGCTTTGGGGTGAGGCCTGGGCAGGCGCGGTATCCTCGGATTCCTGGGAGTCCCTGCGGTCCGGAATCCGGACGGACTTCGGGAAGGCGGATTCCAAGGCCCCCCCGCGTCCGGAGCCTTCCGGGTCCGGGTTCGGCGTACCCCGGCGCATTCCCCGGGCCCTGCGGGACCGATGGAGGGGAGGTCCGCCCGTGGGCGGGCGATGGTTTTCCCTGGCGGCGGACGGGGATCCCGATCCCCTGGAGCGGGAACAGCTGGACCGGGCCCGGGTGCGGCTCCTGGCCCGAAGATGGGGACTGCTGTGCCGGCCCCTGCTGGAGCGGGAGCTTCCGGCCCTGGGCTGGGCTCGGCTGCTCCCGGCCCTGCGGGCTCTGGAACTGGCCGGGGAGATCCTGGCGGGAAGGTTCTTCGCCGGGCTCGGGGGCCTTCAGTTCATGAGTCCCGAGGCCTTCGAGCTGTTCCGCTCGCCGGGGGAACCCGGAGAGGTGTACTGGATGAACGCCTGCGATCCCGCCAGCCTGGCCGGCGTCTCCGTAGACGGCCTCCCCTATGAGCTTCCCTCCCGGCTGCCCGGCTCCCGGCTCTGCTATCGAGGCAGCCGCTTGGCCGCCGTCTCCCTGCGGAACGGCCGGGAGGTCCGGGTATACGACGACGGGGGGGATGCGGCCGAAACCCTCGCCTTCCTCAAGGTGCCCCGGACCCGCAGGATCGACCCGGAGCGGAAGGTGCTTGTGGAA
>JBFZER010000135.1:0-4368 GCA_041306765.1 Spirochaetota bacterium
CTTGGGGTTCACCTGCTCGTTGGCGGAGAGGATGGCGACCTTGGGTTCCCGGATGCCGATCCGGGCCAGGGCGTCGACGGCGTTGAGGAGGATGGCCTTCTTCTCATCCAGGCCCGGGGCGATGTTGATTCCCCCGTCGGTGTGGAACATCAACTTGGTAAGCCCCGGCAGTTCGAAGGCGGCCAGGTGGGAGAGGAGGGCTCCCTTCCGGAGACCCGACTCGGGATCCAGGACCGCCCGGAGGAAGTCGCTGGTGTTCAGAAGGCCCTTCATGAGGGCGTCCGCCCGGCCCTCCCGGACCAGGGCCGCCGCGGCGCGCGCCGCCCGGGCCGGGTCCGGCTCGTGGACGATTTCCAGGGAGGATATGCCGGCTTTCGCCGCGATGGCCTCGATCCTGCCGCGGTCCCCGACCAGGACGGCCTCCGCGATCCCGGCGTCCCGGGCCGCCCAGACGGCGCGCAGGACGTCCTCGTCCTCCGCCGCCGCCACGCTGATCCGGACCTTCCCGAGCTTCCGGCAGAGGGCGAGTATTTCCGAAAAGTTGCCGAAGGCTGCCTGTTCCACGTCGGTATCCTCCCGAAAAAGGATATACCCGTTTTCCCGGGGGCGCTATGGTATTACGAAGCACTTTTGCGATAGCTTGTTCCATATTGCAGGTTGAAGCTGTAGTTAACCTGCAATATGGAGGTTGCCATGGACGCCATGGATGTACGGCTGCTGGACCTGCTCCAGCAGGACGCCCGCATGAAGATCAGCGAACTCTCCAAGCGGCTGAACCTGAGCCGGCCCAGCGTCTCGGAGCGGATG
Organism: Spirochaetota bacterium; assembly: GCA_041306765.1. Taxonomy (GTDB): domain Bacteria; phylum Spirochaetota; class Spirochaetia; order Treponematales; family UBA12059; genus JAAYUR01. The sequence continues at coordinate 808 of JBFZER010000135.1, forward strand.
GTCCGGCTCCAGGACGCGGGCATCATCGAGGGGTACTCGGCGCGGGTATCCCTGAAAGCCGTCGGGCGGGATACCATGCTCCTCATACGCCTCTCTTCCCTCAAGGTCTCTCCGAGGATCTTCGAGGCCAAGATCGAGAACGATACGGACATCCTGGAATGCCACCGGGTCACCGGGGAGGTGGACTACATCATCAAGGCGGCGGTCCAGAATATGGACGAGATGCGGCACCTCATAGACAGGCTCATGCCCTTCGGGGACGTGAGCACATCCATCGTGATCTTGTCTCCCATCTCCCGCCGGCACATCCTTCCCAGGATCGCGGAAGGAAGGCCGGTGGTCTAGCGGGGTGCCGGCAAACTCGCAGCTTGACGGCTACCGCCGGATCGGAACCTCCACCGAGGCATACCGGGCGTGGAGGGAGGTGAAGTCGTCCCTGCGGCCGTAGGCCAGGATCAGCTTGAGGCTGGAACCGGCGGCATGGGGAGCCGCAGGCAGGGCGAACTCCATCACGGTCTTGCCCGCGGTCTCCCGGACCGCCTGGGCGGTCAGGATCCGGTTCGGGTTGGGGGTATGCCGGCGGCCGGAACCCGTCTCTTCGCTTATCGCGGCGGTGCCGGCCGAGTCGTAGCCCAGGACCATGAAGGCCCCGTCCATCCGGAGCGAGCCCAGGCCGAAGGCCACCCACCCCGGGGTGGGAGCCTCCAGGGCCGCGTAGAGGGTCTTCCCGTCCGCGGAGAGGGACAGATGCACCGTCATGTCCTTCTGGACCGAGGAGTAGGCGTACTCCTCCGGGGCGACAGTTCCGTCCGCGGCGGGAACCTTGGCGGAAGGAGCAAGGGTTTGCGCGGCCAGGGGCGCGGAGGCCGCCATTGCTGCGGCCAGGATTGCGGCGACGTTCAGGATTTTCCTTCGGTTCATTTCGTTCCTCCTTCTTTCAAACCCTTTTTATCCGCCCCGCCGCGGCCGGTCAGACGATACCAGGCGTACATTCCCTGGGACAGGACGAACCAGAAGATCAGCCATGAGACTCCGATCGGGTTCATCCCGAAGTCTCCGGTGGAGGCCAGCAAGGCATGGATCAGGACAAGGTACGCCACAAGGACGAGGGCGTTGTGCAGGTCCCGGGCCTTCTTGTAGGTCATCCCCGAATGCTCCAGGAAGTGTTTCTTGAAGGCCGCCAGGAAGCCGATCCGGGACAGCACCGTGTTGGCCATGATCACCGCCGCGAAGGCGGCCAGGATCAACAGGATCGTGAAGGCCGAAATCCCCAGGAGGGCCCGGAGGCTGGTGGTCCCGAAGCCGGCGGCCTTCTTGAGGATGAAGTGCGCCGCCACGATCAGGATGAGGGCCGCGGGGGCCGTGCGGTGCAGGGCCAGGAGCCCCTTGGCTCCCAGGGCCTTGACCGCGAAGCCCGGCCTGGAGGCCAGGATGAACTGGTCGCAGAGCAGGACGAAGGCGGAAACCCCCAGGAGCACCGAGGCGGTGTAGCCGTCCAGGTAGGCCCCGACGGACTGATAGTAGAAGTACAGGGGCACCACGAAGGTCGCGAGGTATCCCAGGTAGAACAGAACCTTCTTCATTCGCTTGCCTCCATTCGGGGACATATTGCAATAATCGATACTGAAGTGTTCGCGGTCAAGGAAGAACGCAACCTTAAGCTTCGCTCCGTCACGGTTAAATTGCCAGAACCTCCCGGGAGTACTATAGTGGAAGAACGGGTTCCCGCAGACGGGCGTCCCGCCGTAATCCATCCAAACGACCTCGGGAGGAAAGTCATGAAAGGAAACGAGAAGCTGCTCGCGGCCCTGAACGGGCTCCTGGCGGACGAACTCACGGCCATCAACCAGTACATGGTCCATTCCGAGATGTGCGACGACTGGGGCTACGAGAAGCTGCACAAGCACTTCGAGAAGCGGGCCATCGACGAGATGAAGCACGCCGAAAAGCTCATCGGGCGCATCCTCTTCCTGGAGGGCATACCGATCGTCTCTTCCCTGAACAAGATCGCCATCGGAGCCACCGTCCCCAAGCAGCTGGAAAACGACCGGGTCGCGGAGATGGGTGCCATCAAGGCCTACAACGAGTCCATCGTCCTGGCCGGGGAGGTCAAGGATTATGCCACCCGGGACGTCCTCCAGGAGATCCTGAACGACGAGGACGCCCACATGGACGGCATCGAATCCCTGCAGAACCAGGTCGAGCAGATGACCCTGCAGGTCTTCCTGACCACCCAGGTCAAGGAATAGCGCGCAGGGCGAGCCTATCCGCCCGGACCGAAGGGAGGATAATCCGATGAGCGAGCACCTCGCGAAAGATCCGGCCCCGGATGACCGAGCCGGGCGGCTCAAGATCATCATCGAGAAGCTGGCCGCCGGACAGCCGCCGGCGGCGGTCAAGAAAGAGTTTCACGACCTCATCCAGGGCGCGGACGCAGCCGAAGTGGCCTCCCTGGAGCAGTCCCTGATCGAGGGAGGGATGCCCGTGGAAGAGGTCCAGCGCCTGTGCGAAGTGCACGCGGACGTCTTCAAGGCGGGTCTGGAGCGGGGCGAGCGGGCGGACCGCATGCCCGGCCACCCGGTGCACACCTACCGCGCCGAGAACGCCGAGGCCCGGAAGCGCGCCCGCTCCCTGACCCTGGCCGCCTTCGCCGGCGGCCTTCCGGCGGTCAAGGCCGCCGCCGCGGGCCTCCGACCGATCATCGTCCACTACGAGCGCAAGGAGAACCAGCTCTTCCCCTACCTGGAGCGGACCGGGTTCACGGGCCCCTCCAAGGTCATGTGGGGCAAGCACGACGAGATCCGCACCGCCTTCCGGGACCTGGACGCGGCTTTGGCGGCGGGGGAGGCCCGGGCGGCCAAGGCCAAGGCCCGGGACCTCGTCCGGCGGGTCCGGATGATGATCTTCATGGAGGAGAGGATCCTCCTTCCCAACGCCCTGAAGCGCCTGTCCGACCGGGACTGGGCCGAGGTGCGCCGGGGGGAGGACGCCATCGGCTTCGCCTGGGTCAAGCCGGGGGCTCAATGGGACCCCGCCCTGGCGGCTGCGCAGGCCGGAGCCGGCGCGTACTCGAATTTCGACGCGGCCCTGAAGGCCGGCCTGCAGGCCGCCGGAAATTCGCCGGCGCCCGGGGAGCCGGACCGCGGCGCCATCCCCCTTTCCACGGGGTCCCTTCCCCGGGACGTCCTGGACCGGGTGCTGAAGAGCCTGCCGATCGACGTCTCCTTCGTGGACGCCGATGACAAGGTGATGTACTTCTCGGATTCCCCCCACCGGGTCTTCCCCCGGAGCCCGGGGATCATCGGCCGCTCGGTCCAGAACTGCCACCCCCACAAGAGCGTCGCGGTGGTGGAGAGGATCCTGGAATCCTTCAAGCGCAGGGAGAAGGACAAGGCGGATTTCTGGATCGAGATGGACGGCCGCTTCATCGTGATCTCCTACAAGCCCATCTACGACGACGCGGGGACGTACCTGGGCACCCTGGAGATGAGCTGGGACGCCACGGGGGTACGGGGCCTCACGGGACAGAGGCGGCTCTTGGACTGGTAGGCGTCGGGCAGA
>JBFZER010000136.1:0-6997 GCA_041306765.1 Spirochaetota bacterium
CGGCCTGCTGGATGTCGATTCGGAGGTCGCTCTTGCCGATCCCCAGGTACCGGGAGAACCCGGGGGAGGAGATCGTGGAGCGCAGGTTCTCCGGGACGATGCCGATGAAGACCGAGATGGCCAGGACCGCGAGCATCGTCGCGTACAGCTTCTTCCTTGCCAGGACGTCCTGGACGCCCAGGAAGAGGTTCGCGGGAAGCCCGCGGGCGCCGGACATTCGGAAGCGCCGGGCCTTGGCGCTCCCCTCCTGGGAAACCCCGAAGCGGAGGGCCTCGGATGCGGAGATCTTCCGGAACCTCCCCAGGAGTCCCCGGATGTAGGCGATCACCGCCAGGAAGACCGCGGCGGGCCCGAGAAGGGCGGCGAGAGAGGCGGCGGCGGGGTTCCCGCTCCGCCCGAAGTTCAGGCGGATGTTCTCCAGCAGGGAGTCCCGGAAGGCGAAGGACAGGGCGTAACCCAGGAGGCAGCCCGCGGCGGACAGGGCCAGGTATTTGGAGAGGTAGAGCCGGCGGATGTCGGACACCCGGAGTCCCACGGCCTTCATCACCCCGATCTCCCGGTATTCGTCCTCGATCTTGGCCAGGATCGTGAAGCGCAGGCACAGGAAGGCGATCGCGACCACCAGGGCGCCGACCAGGAGGACAAGGGCAATCAGGAATCCGTCCGCCAGGGCGTTCATCATCCGGAAGAGCGGGTAGGTGATCGTCGGACCGTTCGCAGGAAGGCCCGCGGAGGTGTAGGCCGCCTCGAAGGCCCCCAGGGCCTCGGGATCCCGGAGCCGGAACTCTATCAGGTATTCCACGGACCCCAGATCCCTCAGCTCCGCGTAGTCGGACTCGTGGACCAGGAAGCGCTTGGACGAGGCCAATAGCGAGTTCATCTGGGAGTCCCTCAGGAAACCCTCGACGGTGAACTCCTTTCCGTGGATGACGGCCTTGTCGCCGACCGCGGCCGCGCCCTCCTTCCGGTAGTTGATCGGGACGTAGAGCTCACCCGGGGAAGGCCGGATGACCTTTCCGTCCAGGTCCAGAAGGAAATCGAAGCTTTCGTTCTGGACGCACAGTCCGTTGTCCTGGACGCTCCCCGCGAAAGAGGCTTCGCCGATGACGATGCGAGCCCCGTCGACGTTCAGGAATTCCTGGACCTGGAAGTCCTCGACCAGGACGTTCCCGGCCGCGAAGGCAGCCAGGCCGGGGGCGTCGAGGTTCCCGGAGTGCATCTGCATGTAATGGGGCGTCTTTGCCCGGTACATCAGGTCGTCGATCGCGCCGGACAGGTTGACCACCAGGGTCCCCGCCAGGGCGGTAAGGGCCGCGGAGGCGGCGATGAAGAGCACCGTCACCGAGGTGATGGTCTTGCTCCTGGAGATGTCGCTCAGGATCATGCGGCTATACACGGGGTTCTCCTTACTTCCAGACTTGCCACCGGCTTGGAAACGTAGAATCCGACCGCGGTCACGGACAGGAGCAGTCCGGACAGGACGATCAGGAGCCCCATTCCCCGGGAGTCGCCCGTACCGAGAATCCTGCCCACGCCGGCGGCCAGGGGACCCCCGTTTGCCATGAGGGGGGTGAACACGCGGTCCGCCAGCACCCCCATGGTCCCGTAGGCGAAGACGTATCCCGCCTGGGAGATGAGGCCGATCAGGCCCCAGGCCCTGCCCTGGACCTCGTTGTCGATGTTGGAACGGAGCAGGTAATCCAGGCAGGCGTTCGCCACCGGGAGCATAGCGAAGAACAGGAATCCGAACAACCGGATCAGGGCGATATTTTCCCGCAGGCCGAAGGCGGCCATGAAGGTACCCGCCAGGAAGAGGGACACGGAAAGGACCTTCCGGTAAGCGGATTTTATGGAGGTGATCCCGATGATCACGCCGGTGACGAGCATACCCGAGGCCGACAGGCTCAGTGTCGTGCCCAGGACGGAGCTGTCCGCGAAGGAGAGGATCATGGGCCCCGCCAGGGTCTGCATGACTCCGAGAAAGAAGGTCAGCCCGGAGCCCAGCACCACCAGGGCCAGGATCCCACGGTTGCCGGAGACGGCGGTCCACCCCTCCCGGAACTCCCGCAGGAACCGTTGTTGAGGCCCCGCGCTCTTGGGTGCAAGCCCCCTGCGCACGATCAGGGTAGCGGCGGCCGTCAGGGCGAAGGTCCCGATGTCCAGGGCCAGGAGAAGCCTGATGTCCGAGACCGCCAGCAGGTATCCGGCCAGGATCGGCGAGATCAGGAACTTGGCCGAGGCGGCCGTCTGCACGAGCCCGCTGGCCTTCGCGTATTGCTCCCGGGTGAGCAGGTCGGTCACGGTGGCCTTGTACGCGGGCTCCAGGAGGGAGGAGAACACCGCGCTTATCGAGACCCCTGCGCAGACCTGCCAGAGCAGCGCGCCTCCCCGAAACATGCACAGCAGGATGTATCCCAGCCCCAGGGCGGACAGACCGTCCCCCAGGACCATCAGCAGGCGACGGTCGTAACGATCCGCAAGCACCCCCGCCACGGGGCTCAGGACCAAAGACGGCGCGAAGGCCAGCAGTGTCACCAGGGCCGAAGCCGAGACCCTTCCCGTCAGGCGGAATACGTAGACCCCCAGACCGAAGGCCGTGAGTCCGCTTCCGATCGCGGAGACCAGCTCGCCGGACCAAAGGAACAGGAACTTGCCGAAGGATCTGTCCGGTTCACGCATCGCCGCCCTCCCGGTCCCCGAACATGCCCGCGAGGCCGCTCATGCTCCCGGGTTCGGCGCCGAAAAGGCGCTCGGCGTTGTACAGGAGCGCCGCCGCCCGGGCAGCCCGGTCCTCCTCGGTCGAGTCGAACAGGTCGTTGTCGAAAGCCGCATTCGCGTAGGTCACCACCATCTCCACGCCTTCCCGGGGATAGGGGGTCCGGAACAGGCCCTCCTCCACGCCCTCCCGGACGATCTCCGTGAGTATGGGGGCGACGCCGTTGAGCAGGACTTTTTGAGTCTTCTGATGCATCCGCACGTTCTGGGGTTTGTGGATGTGCTCCATGATTTCCTTTCCCGATTCGCCTTGTATGTTCATCGCTCCCACGACCCGGAGGATCCGCTCCAGCACCGGGATGCTCCGGTCCGACGCGATGCCCCGGGCCGCGTCCAGGACGCGGGTGCAGGTGCGCCCGATCAGGGCGTCCATGATGTCTTCCTTGGACGGGAAGTGGTAGTACAGGGTGCCCCGGGCGATTCCCACCGCTCCCAGGATGTCGTTGGTGCTGGTGCCGTCGAAGCCCGTACGGCTGAACAGTTTTTCCGCAGCGTCCAGGATCTCCTGCCTGCGTTCTTCGGGATCCTTTACGATCCGCATTTACTGATTCTCCTTTTATAGACCGACTGTCGGTCTATAAAATGCATCAAACAGATAATCTTGTCAATCCGCTACCCTTGATTCCGGAACCTTTCGTGCTTTATCTTTCATGCATGACCCGATCGCTTATCTATTCCGGCCACTGACTCTGACGCCCCTCCCGCGGCGCTTCCTGCGCCCGGGGACCTCCCCGGATTCGAATCCCGACTCGCGCTTCGAATCAAACCCTAGGGAGGAAATCCATGGTTCCGTCCAACTTGCGGTCCCTCATCGGGGCGGCAAAAAAGAATATCCTGTTTTCGTTCCTCTCGGAGCTCGCTCCGATCTATCCCGTGTACATGATCCTGTTCCGGGACAGGGGATACACCTTCGTACAGCTGTCCCTGCTTTTCGTCGTCTGGGAACTTTCCGTTGTGCTCCTGGAACTGCCCTCGGGGATCCTGGCGGACCGCTGGGACAAGGGGCGGGTCCTGGCGATCGGCATGGCCCTGAAGGCCCTGGGCTTCTGCGCCTGGCTGGCATCGCCTTCCCTCGCTGCCGCCGCCGTGGGGTTCGCCCTCTGGGGAGCCCAGGAGGCCTTCTGCTCCGGGGCCCGGCAGGCCCTGCTCTACGAGACCCTTCGGGACCGGGGGCTCGAATCCTCCTACGACAGGGCCGCGGGTATCTCGAACGCCGCCGCCACGTCGGCGGTGGCCCTGTCCCTGGTGGCCGGGGGGCCTCTCTTCGAGGTGAGCCCCGGGGCCGCCTTGGCCGCATCGATACTGGCCGCCGCCCTGGGGGCGGCCGCCGCCCTGGCGCTTCGCGGGGTCCGGAAGCCCGATCCGCTGCCCCGGGCGGGCGTCGGAGATGACGGGCCGCCCGAGGTTTCGGGATCCGGATTGGCCGCCTCCGTACGGGACTTCCGGAAGGGACTCCGGGACAAGAGGCTGGGCCTCTTTCTGGCAGCCGGCTGCCTGTCCATAGCCGCCTACGGGACCCTGGACGAGTTCGACGGACTCTGGGCCATGGACCGGTACGGCGTTCCCCTCGCCTGGGTCGGCGTCTGGGGTGCCCTGAGGTACGGGGCCGAGGGGGCGGGAAGCCTGGCCGCGGGATTCCTTCTGAAGCCCGGGTCCCGAGGCGGGAACGCCGGGACCGCCCGGGCCCTGGGAATCGCGGGGGCCTGCCTGGCGGCCTCGGCGTTCGTTCCCGGGCTATACGGCGTCCCCTTGTATATAGGAGGGTATTTCCTCATGTCCGCCGTGAACGTCGCCTTCGAAACGAGGCTCCAGGAGGCGGCCCGGGACGAGAACCGCGCCGGATTCCTGTCCCTGTCGTCCCTCCTCATGACCCTCTGCGCCATGGCCCTGGCCCCCTTGATCGGGGCGGCGGGGGATTCCGGCGGCTTGGTCCGGATAGGGGCGGTGAGCGGAGGGATCATCCTGGGGACCGCCCTGGTTCTGGGGGGGTGGACGGCGATTCGCAGGATGCGCGGCGGCAGGGACGGATGAGCGTCACAAGGTTCATACCACCAGGTTGGGGAACGCTTCTCAGCCCCGCCTCTCCCCGTGGGGCAGCAGGACGGTGAACGCCGTACGTCCGTCGATGGACTCCAGGAAGATCGAGCCGCCGTGGGAATGGACGATCTGCCTGCAGATATCCAGGCCGAGTCCGATCCCTTCCCCGGGTTTCTTCGTGGTGAAGAAGGGGTCGAAGATTTTGTCCCGTATGCCCGTGGGTACTCCGGGTCCCGAATCGAGGACGGACACGCGGGCGTCGGAGCCGTGCAGTTCGGTGCGTATCTCCAGCTCCCCCTGGAAATCCACGGCCTGGGCGGCGTTGCGGATCAGGTTGAGCCATACCTGGCCCAGGCGCTCCGGGGAACCGCGTACGGTGACGCCGCCGTAGCTCCGTTTCACGGTCACCCCGTGTTTGAGAAGGTTGTTCATAAGCGTCAGCACCCTGTCCAGCTCGACTTCGATGTCGACGGTACCGACCGACCCCTCCTTGTCCGGCGACAGGTAGGACCGCAGGGCGGATATCACCGAGGAGGCTTTGCGGCCCGCCAACTCGATCACCCCGACGGCCCGCCGGGCGCTTACGAACGGCTCAGCCGTCTTCAGGGTCCCAGCCGCGGTCTCGATCCGCAGGCCCGGTCCCAATTCTTCCACGCGCCCGTCGATCCCCATCTCCACAATGAGATCCGCGAGCTCCGGCTTGCAGGGAAGCCCGAGTTCCTGAAGGCGTACTTGAACGGCATTCCTGCGTTTACGGGCCGAAAGAGACAGGTCCGGGAGATCGTCCGCTTCCGATCCGGTCGGCAATACCGACCGGAACAGCCCGCGTTCATCCTCGGACATCCCGAGATAGGACTCCAGGGAGTCCTTCATATGAAGATCGAAAAAATCCGCGAGCAGCCCGCCGGACGAAAGTATCGCGCCCAGCGGCGTGTTCAGCTCGTGGGCCATGCCCGCGGAGAGCTGACCGAGGGCCGTCAGCCGCTCCGACTCCACGAGTCGGTCCTGCGCCAGCCGAAGGTCGCGAAGGGATCTCTCCAGCTCGGAGGTCCGTGCGGCGACCTTGTCCTCGAGGGTCTGGTTGGCGAGGAGAAGGTCCCGGTTCTTCGCGCGGATCTGATCGACCATCCCGTTGACGCTGTCGCTCAGTTCGTTGATATCCGTGTAAGGGCCCAGGGGAATCTGGACTTCATAGTCGCCGCCGGCGATTGCCCGGAGCCCTTCGTAGATGGGGAAAAAAGACTTGCCGACCCTCGACAATACGATGAACTTGATCGCCGCGAAGTTGGCCGCGATGACGAACGCGATCACTCCGATCGCGACGACCAGGAGTTCGTTTCGGGTCCTCTCCACTTCCCGATCGCTGAATTCGAGGTGGAAGGACCCCAGCACCAGGTCATCCCGTCGAATCGTCCCGTCGAAGGACGGAATGCTGGACCTCCCTTCCCTCGAGGGGACCGATATGATCTCTCCGGAAGCGGCGGAGAGGATCCGCAGGCCGGAGACCCTGCCCGAGGACAGGACCGCCTCTCCTATTCTCAGTACCTGGGCATCGTCCAGGATGTACAGAGGTTCTTCGAGGATCTCGGCGAGTTCCTGCGCGGTCTGCAGGGAGTGCGCCTTCAGGTCGTTGGTCATGACGCTCGAAATCAACTGGAGGGCCGCCAATTCCGCGATAACGATGATCCCCGTCGAGAGAAGGATCGTAAGCAGGCCGATCCCGGTGAGGAGGCTCGTTCCGGTTCGAATGCGCGGGGATTTCATGACCGCGGCTATCGGTAGGAGGCCAGGATCCGCGCGATGACCCCTTCGGCCAACAACGCGCGGACGATTTCATCGATGCGGCCCGCCAGGCCGACGGCGGCGGACTTCGACGAGACGGCGAGATACAGGGGGGTGTTGTCGGCCGGCTGCCAGACCGTAGGCTCGAGGGAGTCCCGGAATCCCATGCGCGAGATATCCCAGCTCAGGTTGGGATCCGTGCCGATCGCCAGATCTACACGACCCAGGGCCAGCATCTTTAAAACCTGCTCCTCCGTGGACAGTCCGACCTTGGAGAGAGCTGCATCCGCGTCGAATCGCGGGAAGTAGGAGGAGTGCAGGGACATGCCGATGGATTTGCCGAGGAGATCCGCATAGTCCTTGACGGCCATTCCCTTGCCCTTCTGGGTGAAGAACATGGGGC
>JBFZER010000137.1:0-4019 GCA_041306765.1 Spirochaetota bacterium
GTTCCACCCGCGGCGGCGGCTCCGGGTTCCCCGGCGACTCCCGCGGCCGCCCCGGCCGCGACCGCGGACGTTCCTCCCCCTCCCCCGGGCAAGCTGAGCCCCGAGGAAGAAGTCTACCTACAGAATTACCTGGCCCGGCTCAACTACATGGTCTATTACGACGAGGACGCAGGCATCGAAAAAGCCTACGCCAAGACCGCGGTCAACCAGGCCAACCGGTACCTGATCGAGAAGCTTGGGCTGTCCGTACTGGATTTCGACCAGGTGGAGAAGAACAAAAAAGATCAGCAGGCCGCCTACCAGTCCGAGACGGGCGGGGCCATAGACCTGATCCAGTACCTGGCCCAGAAGTACAACGCCGACGCCTACGTGGAGCTCTCCTTCACCGCGACCCCCTCCGCCTCGGGGGGCCGGTTCTTCGCCACCGCCCAGGGCTCCATGAAGATCTTCGACACCTCCACGGGCACCCTTCTGGGCAGTGTGGCCTTCCAGAGCCCCCAGGTGATGAACCCCGTGTCCCAGGAGTCCGCCATCTCCAACGCCCTTACCGCCTCGGTGTGGAACGCCATGCCCAAGATGACCGAGCAGACCAAGGCCCTGATCCAGAATTCCCTGGCCCGGGGAATCCGGTACGAGATCCTGGTGCAGAACACCCCGGACTCCAAGGCCATGAGCGATTTCCGCCGGGCCCTGGCCCGGCAGGTGAGGGAGGTGGAACAGGTTTCCTACTCCGCCGCGGAGACCAAGCTCTTCGTGTACACCTTCCAGAGCCGGGACAAGGTGGAGGACGCGGTCTACGCCGCCGCGGAGCGGGCCAGCCTCCCGGATCTGTACCTGGTGTTCAACCGGGGCAAGGCCTTCACCTTCCACACCGGAAAGTGACGGCCTGCACGATTCATTGCGGATGATTCCGGGCCGTCCGGCCGGCGACGCGCCGGCGGCCCGGGGTTGGATAGCGGAATACCGGATTTTTCCGGGAAACCGCGATAGAAATGATCATGACCCGAGTTTTTAGGAGGTTACCGTGAAGAAGACCCTGTATGTTCTCGCCATCCTTCTCATGGCCCTGGCGGCCATGGGCTGCGCCAGCAAGCCCAAGCCCACCCCCATCGAGACCAAGACGCCGCCCTACGACATCCTTCAGCACAAGGGCACCACCCTGGGCATCACCACCCTTCCGGGCTGGATCGAAGCCTCCCTCCAGGGACCCAAGGCCGTGGAGAGGCTCGCGGATTACAAGGACAAGTTCGTCGTGGTCGTCGACGTCACCGGCCGTGACCTCGAGGGCACGTCCCTTGCAGCCCAGCGCCTGAACGCCGATCCCGAGATCTCCCGTTACCTCAGCATCCGGGTGAAGGACACCTTCGCGGGCGCCCAGGTGGGGGACAAGGACAAGATCGAGACCTACATGGAGCGGGTGGTGAAGAGCGTCTCCGAGGCCCGGTTCTCCGGCTTCCTCAAGGCCGCGGACTGGTGGATCCAGATCCGCTGGTACAAGCCCGACGGAAAGAAGGTCTTCGACCGGGACGAGTTCCGGGTTCTCCAGCTCTACACGATTGACAAGGAAGTCCTGAACCGCCAGCTGGAAAAGATCCTCAAGGGCGAACAGACCGCCGAGCCCAAGACTCCCGAAAAGGAGAGGGCCATGCAGGCGGTCCAGCAGGCCTTCTACGAAGGCTTCTGATCCGAGCCGTCCGTGAACGCCTGGGGCATCTCCGGTACACCGGGGGTGCCCCTTGCCGTACCCGGGGCGGACCCCGGATCGGAGAATGCGTCGGAAGGACGGCTTTCCGGGGCGCCCGCGGCAAGGACCGCGGGCCCTTGAAGGCCCGCCTTCCGAAGCATCCGACCGATACGGCGAATCCCGAAAGGAGATCGACATGATCAAACGCTATGCCGCCCTGGCCTTCGCGGTCCTCCTCCTGGCTTCCTGCGTTTCCACCCCCGCCCAGACCAAGGCCCCCGCCTGGACCCTCAGCACCCCGTCCCCGGACGGAACCTATACCTATTTCGTGGGCTACTCCGCGGACCCGACGGGGGACGCGGCCAAGGCGACGGAGGGAGCGACCGCCAACCTCCTTTCCTCGATCATGAACTACATCGGAGTCAAGATAACCGTCGATTCCTCCGCCACCGCCCGGGCTTCCTACGACTCCTACCAGGCGGAGGTCGTCCAAACCGTCCGGACCCAGTCCACCAACCGCCTGGCGGGCTTCATGGTCAAGGACAAGCATCAGATCAAGGAGAAAGGCGGCCGGGTGACGGTCTATATCCTGGCATCCTACATCACCAAGGATCTGGAGGCGGAGAAGACCCGCATCCAGAAGCTCTTCCAGGAGCAGATCGACGCGGTGGCCGTGCCGGAGCGCAAGGGACAGAGCCTGGAGAGCGAGGGGCGGTACTTCGAGGCCGTCCAGAGCTACATCGAGGCCGCCGTGGCCGCCTCCGGGGCGGACATCGACAACGCGGACATCAAGCTGGAGCGGAACGTCAACAATGCCCGCCGGGTCCTCCAGCGCCTGCGCTTCGTGGCCGCGGGTCCCGCCCCCAAGGCCGGGCTCGGCCAGCCCTTCTCCGGCCCCTTCCCCGCCCGCCTGGTGTACGGGGAGAACGACTCCGGCCCCGGCATCCCCGGCGCCGAGGCCTACGTGACCTACCAGGTCCGGCAGGCCTCCGGCCGGCTTACCGGCAAGACCGAGAGGGCCGTGTCCGATTCCCGGGGCGCCTTCGCCTTCACCCCCCCGCCCCCCAACTTCGTGGGCAAGGCCAAGCTGATCATGCGGCTCAATCTGGACTCTTCCCTGGCGCTGCTGGACAAGTTCCCCGCCCGGTTCGAGTCCTTCCGCTCATCCCTGGAGACCGAACTCCGGGGCCGGACCATCGAGTTCGAGTACACCGTGGTGTCCATCGCCAAGGACGTGGCCACGGGCATAGCCCTGGTGGATCTGGACGAGAAGGGAGCCGCCATCCCGGGAACCCAGGCTCAGGCGGGCCTGATCGAGGCCCTGATCCGGGAGAAGTTCAAGGTCCAGGCCGCCCCCCTGGACGCGGCCCTGCTGTCGGGCGGGGACGACGCGGCCATCCTGGCTGCGGCCCAGAGGCTCTACAAGGCCCGGTTCGGCCGCATCGTCGCCGGAACGGCCCGGATCGAGGGCGTCCGGAAGGACGGGGCCAACTTCATGGTCTCCGTCCGGGCTTCGGTGAAGTGCTGGGACCTGGCCACCGGGGACATCCTGTATTCCGCGGACAAAGCCTACACGGGGGTCGGCCCCGACGAGGCGGCCGCACGCCGGGCCTCCCTCCAGCAGGTGGGCAGGGACACCCTGGGCCGGGATCTTATGGCGAACCTTCCGTGAGCGTGAAACCGGCTCGCGCCGGTTTCACGGCGCCGAAGCCGGACGCTTCGGCGACGCCCAGGATGTCTGGATTCAAACGGATGGACAGGATGGGATCGTAGGATCCATCCTGTCCATCCTTATTTAATCTTGTTCATCCTGTCGCGTTAATACGGCGATTTCGATATGAGGGGGATCCCCAGCTCGTGGGGGCGATTCGAGATGATCCCCGAACAGCCCAGGGAAAGCAGGCGCCGGGCCTCCGCGGGGTCGTCCACGGTCCAGGCCGCCCGCTCCCGGCCGCCCGGCAGGGGAGGGGTCTTGACCAGGACCTTGTCGGGCTTGAGGAAGTCCGTGCGGGCTATCCACCGGCCTTGGCCGCGGCGCAGGAACCAGGGCTGGTCCTTGGTGCGGCACCAGATGATGGCGGTGGGTATCTTCGGGGACAGAGCCTTGAACCGCCCCAGGACGAAGGGGTTGAAGGATGAGACGGCCAGGCGGCCGGACAGGCGCGGCGAGTCCAGGAGGCGCGCCAGGGTTTCCTCCAGGTCCGGGTCCGCGTGCACCCGGCTCTTGATCTCGATGTCCCAGTAGAGGTCCGTCCCGAACTCCTCCAGGAGGTCCGCAAGCAGGGGGAATCCCTCGCCTTTATTGGCGGGGCCCTTCCAGGACCCCGCGTCCAGG
>JBFZER010000138.1:0-7613 GCA_041306765.1 Spirochaetota bacterium
ACCAAGCATCCAAGACATCAACCGTAAACTCGGCTGTGGCCTCCGGGATCCCTATCCTTCTGTTTACTGACCACCGTCCACCGTTTACCTGCTTTACAGCGCCCCGAAGCTGAAGGCCATCACGAAGAGGGCCACGGTTTCGCAGAGGCCGACGATGGTGATGTAATTTCCGAAACCCTTGCCGGTCTCCCCGAAGGCGTCACAGCTGGCCGCGGAGGCCTTGCCCTGGGCCACGGCGGACATGGCCATGCCGGCGCCGCCCGCGATCCCCATGGCCATGAGAAGGGCCGGATCCTTTTCGGAGTTCATCATCGCGCCCATGAGGATGAAGCCGTAGATGGTCTGGGTCAGGGGGGCGCCCGCGAAGATCATGAGGAGGAAAGACGCCGGCTTGTTGGCCAGGTAGTTCCGCTTCCACGCCCCGATGGCGGCTTGGCCCGCTATGCCCGCTCCGATGCCCGAACCTATCGCGGACAACGCCATGACGCAACCCGCTCCGATCATGCCGATATTCATGGAGGACTCCTTTCTACGCCGATGTTTCTTCGTCAGCCCCTTCTCGGAAGGGCTCGTATTTGAACCCCGACCACTCCATCCCCAGGTGGCCGGAATATTCCAGCATGTTGAGCCGCACGCCGTGCACGATGACGGACAGGAGGCTCAGGACAAGGTTCAGGCTGTGGCCGAACCCGATGAGGACGATGCCGAATCCGAACAGCACAGCCTTGCCGAGCATGGGGCCCGCCATGGTGTTGACGGTCTGGCTGATCGCCACACCCGCGAGGCCTACGGCCCAGAGGCGGATGTAGGACGTGATGTCCGCGAAGACGTTCACCACCCCCAGGAATACCGAGACGATGTTCACCAGGCTTGCCAGGATGCTCTTGAGGATGTTCCCTTCGTAATTCGCGAACACGAAGTTGAGGAGGAACCCGATCCCGATCATGTAGAGGGCGAAATTCGGCACCGGGAACCGTACCGCGTCCAGGACCAGGTTCAGGACCATGAAGTACATACCCGCCAGCTGGAGCGTCAGTCCCACCTGGGCCAGGAACTTGAGGGACCGGAGGTCCCGCTTGATGTTCTTCAGGCGCGCCCAGACAAGGTGGACGAGTCCTAGCACGAAGCAGAGCTGCTTCGTGTTCGCTCCGGAGGCAGGGTTGTCCGAGGCCAGCCAATCGATGCGGATGCTCCGCAGGAAGTCCGGCAGCGCTTCCGCGGGCAGTCCGAACCAGCTTCCGGTCACGACGCCCCAGGCCACGGTGGCGGAGGACATCAGCAGAAGGAGCCTCACCGGGTCCGGGACGGGTCCCCCGCCCTTCTTGGCCTTCAGGGCGGCGAACACGCCCAAGGCCAGGAGGATGCTGCCGTATCCGCCGTCTCCGAAGATCATCGCGAAAAAGATCGTGAAGAATACCAGGAAGGAGGCGGAGATGTCGTACTCCCGGTAATTCGGGACCGTGCCCAGGAAGTCGAACACCGGCGCGATCAGGCGCACCACGGGGTTGTTTTCGATCTTGGTGGGCGGAAGTTCATCGTCTCCGGGTTCGTCCAGAAGGAGGCCCCAGCCCTGCTTGCCCGCCTCTTCCGTGAGCCGTGGGGCGTCCTTCCCGGGAATCCAGCCGGAAACCCAAACCACGGGACCTTCCCCCTCCATGCCCGTGAGGAGGGTCTCGAAGCCCAGGTTGGCGCGGGCGCGCTCCCGGGCGGTTTCCAGGTGCGGACGGGATTTCGCGGCCTCCGCCAGGAAGGCTTCCCCGCGTGCCACGTCGGCAAGCAGGACCTTCTCCTCGGCCCCGAGGGAGGACAGGGAGGACTGGGGAGGAGCGAATTCCTCCACCCCCTCCGGAAGGTTCACGGGCCCCGACGGGAACCCGACGAATCGGATGGCGGTCTTGTCGGAGACCACCCGCACGACGGGAAGCTCCTCCGGCATCGCTACCGCCGCCTTCGGGCTCGCCTCGTAAAGGCGCAGGTCCATCCCTTTCCCGCGGAGGAAGGCAAGCTGGGAAGGATCGAAATCCCCCCAGCCCTGGATCCGCTCCATCTCCTTGCGCAGGGATGAGAGCCTCTCCTGGCCGGCCTTGATCGCCTCGGCCGCATCAAGCACCTTCCGGGACAGTTCGAGGGACTGCGGATAGTCGAGGGTCCGCGCCGTATCCTTGGCCTTGTAGGACAGCAGGATTCCGATCGCGGACTCGATCCGGGAGAGCTCCTCGGAGGCGGTTTCCCAGCTTTGTCCCCGGCCCTCGATCGGATCGGCATGCACCATCCCCAGGCGGCGCAGGGACTTCAAGGCCCCGGACTTGCCGCGTTCCCGCAGGACGAGGATGGCCTTCTTCATGGGTGCTATCATGACGCCGCCCTCACTACCTTGCGCTTGGCGATCTTTCCGCGCACCACCTGGGCCGTCTGCTGGTCCCCCAGGTAGATCCGGATCCGCTTGATGTTCTCCGCCGTCTCGGGGATCTTCACCTTCTCGAAAAGGTTCACCCTCTGGGTGGTGATGCGAAGCTCCCGGGCCAGCCGGGCGATCTGCTCCTCGAGGACCTTGATCTCCAGGTCCAGCTCGAGCATGACCTTGAGCCGGTCCAGGGCCTTGTCGATCCACAGGGGCCGGAGGTAGAGGTCGTAGTCCGCAAGCTCGAAGTCGGCGCCGGCGTATACGGGGATCTCGACCCCGGCGATATTCCCCGTGGTCGTCCGGATCTCCCGGACCGCGAGGAGCCAGCCTCCCGATTCCGTGCGGACCGCGTCCTCCTCGCCGAAGACCGCGATCCAGGCGCGGAACTCCGCCATCAGGCGCTCCCGTTCCGCGGCCCGGGCCTTGGCCTTGGCCTCGATCCCCCGGATCTCGGTCTGCAGTTGCTGCTTCTTGAGCTGGAGGGTGGGAAGATAGCGCTTGTACATCTTGAGCGCGTCCTTCTGCTTCTTCAGCTCGTTCTTGGTCAGCTTGATCTTTGCCATCGGCTATCGCCTTTATTACGCCCGGGCTTTCGGCCAGTACTTCTCCGCAAGCTCCGACCTCAATCCCGTCTCCTGGGGGTCGAAGCAGGAGGCCAGGATCTCCCAGCCCTTGTCCAGGGCTCCCTCCAGGGGCACGTTAACGGAAAGGTCCATCATTTCCTGCTCGAAGAGCTCACCGTACTTGAGGAGTTTCACGTCCCAGCTGGACATCTGGAAGCCCATGGCCTTCTTCTCCAGGGTGTCCTTGTAGGAGGCGTACAGCTTTATCATGCCGTCCATGATGGCCCGGTGGTCCGGCCGGGTCTTGCCGTTGACCTGCTGCTTGAGACGGGACAGGGAGCCGAAGGGCTCGATGCGTCCGTTCTTCAGGTAGAACTGGCCCTCGGTGATGTAGCCCGTGTTGTCCGGCACCGGGTGGGTCACGTCGTCGCCGGGCATGGTGGTGACCGCCAGGATGGTGATGGATCCGGCGTCGGAGAAGTCCACGGCCTTTTCATACCGGGCCGCCAGCTGGCTGTAGAGGTCGCCGGGGTAGCCCCGGTTGGAGGGCACCTGTTCCTGGGTGATGGCGATCTCCTTCATGGCATCCGAGAAGTTCGTCATGTCCGTGAGCAGCACGAGGACGTTCCTGCCCTTGAGGGCGAAGCGCTCCGCCACCGCCAGGGAGATGTCCGGCACCATGAGGCACTCCACCACGGGGTCCGCGGCGGTGTGCACGAACATGATGGTCTTGGAAAGGGCTCCGCCCTGCTCCAGGGTGTCCTTGAAGAAGAGGTAGTCGTCGTACTTGAGGCCCATGCCGCCCAGGATGATGAGGTCGACCTCGGCCTGCATGGCGATCCGGGCCAGGAGCTGGTTGTAGGGCTCCCCGGATACCGAGAAGATCGGGAGCTTCTGGCTCTTCACCAGGGTGTTGAACAGGTCGATCATCGGGATCCCCGTGCGGATCATCTCCCGGGGGATGATCCGGTTGGCGGGGTTCACCGAGGGTCCGCCGATGGGGATGAGGTTCTCCGACAGGTCCGGGCCCTTGTCCCGGGGCTCCCCCGCGCCGTTGAAGATCCGGCCCAGGAGGGAGTCCGTGAAGGACACCTGCATGGGATGCCCCAGGAAGCGGACCTCGTCGCCCGTGGAGATGCCCCGGCCGCCGGCGAAGACCTGGAGGGAGACCTCGTCGTCCGCGAGGCGGATCACTTCCGCCAGGGACACGCCGAAGCGGGTGCTCACCTGGGCGAGCTCCCCGTACTGCACGTCCTCGGCGCGGACCGTGATCACGTTGCCGGTGATGGATTCGATGCGGGAATATACCTTCTTCATGTCACTTCTCCAGGGTCTCGAGGATGCGGGCCGCCTTGGGATCCAGGCCGGTCTTGCGTTCGTCGATCAGGGCGCGAAGGCCCCTCTCGACCTGGGCGAACCGGTCGCTCTTCCACTCCGAACCGTTCATGTCCAGGAAGCCCTGGCGCAGCTTGTAGAACCAGTCCCGGGCCTCGTCCTTGTCCTTGAATCGGAAGGCAGCACCCAGCACCCCGATGACCATGGAGAACACGAACTTCTGCCGCTCCGGGGAGACCGCCGCGTCCACGGGGTCGAAGGAGTTCTGCTGGATGTAGACCGCGTCCAGGTACTCGCTCTTGAGGTACACGACGTAGTCGTCCAGGGAGGTTCCCTCCTCGCCGACGACCTTCATCATCTGCCCCACCTCGGCGCCCCGGGCGAGGACCCCGTGGGCATAGTGCACCGCTTCCCCCGAAAGGATTCCCGAGTATTTGGACCAGGACTCCAGGGGATGGATGGCAGGGTACTTGCGGGCGTCCGAGCGCTCCCGGGAAAGGCCGTGGAAGGCCCCCACGACCTTGAGGGTAGCCTGGGTGACGGGCTCCTCGAAGTTGCCGCCCGCGGGGGACACGGTGCCGCCGATGGTGACCGAGCCGGTCTTTCCGTCCGCAAGGCGCACGATGCCCGCGCGCTCGTAGAAGGAGGCGATGACCGACTCCAGGTAGGCGGGGAAGGCCTCCTCGCCGGGGATCTCCTCCAGGCGGCCGGACATCTCCCGCATGGCCTGGGCCCAGCGGCTGGTGGAGTCCGCCAGCAGAAGGACGTCCAGGCCCATCTGCCGGTAATACTCCGCCATGGTGACCGCGGTGTACACGGAGGCCTCCCGGGATGCCACGGGCATGGAGGAGGTGTTGCAGACGATGATGGTGCGCTCCATGAGGGAGCGGCCGGTGTGGGGATCCAGGAGCTCCGGGAACTCCTTGAGGGTCTCCACGACCTCGCCGGCCCGTTCTCCGCAGGCCGCGACGATCACGATGTCCACGTCCGCGTGGCGGCTGGTGATCTGCTGGAGCACCGTCTTCCCCGCCCCGAAGGGGCCCGGGATGCAGTAGGTGCCGCCCTTGGCCACGGGAAAGAAGGTGTCGATCAGGCGCACGTGGGTGACCATGGGCTCCACGGGCTTCAGGCGCTCGGCGTAGCAGGTGACCGCCCGCTTGACCGGCCACTGGAACATCAGGGTCACCGGGTGGACCGTCCCGTCCTCGCCCTGGAGCTCCGCCACGCGGTCGGTCACCTTGTAGGATCCCGCGGGGGCCACGGACTTGACGGTATAGGTCCCCAGGAAGCCGAAGGGGACCATGATGCGGTGGGTGAAGGCCGCCTCCGGGACGGTGCCCAGGAGATCCGCGGCCCGGACCTTGTCGCCCGCCTTGGCCGCGGGGGTGAAGCTCCAGGGAGTGTCCCGGGGCAGGGCTTCCAGGTACACGCCGGGCTCCAGGAAGTGGCCGACCTTCTCGGCGACCTTGGGCAGGGGGTTCTGGAGGCCGTCGTAGATCTGCCCGAGGAGCCCCGGCCCGAGTTCCACGGCGAGCATTTCTCCCGTGAAAGATGCGGGATCCCCGACCCGGATGCCCTTGGTCATCTCGAAGACCTGGACCTGGACCAGGTCGCCCCGGATCCGGATCACCTCGCTCTTGAGGCGCTTACCGTGGGTCTCGATATAGGCGACCTCGTTCATGGATACGGCCCCTTCCACGCGGACCGTAACCATATTCCCGTTCACGCCCGTCACGCTTCCGTTCGTCTTCATCATCGTATAACTCCGATCGATCTGAGTCTGCTCTATGCCCCGCGCTGGTTCGAGGCGGGAGCCCCGGCGGAGTCGAGAATTTCACGATATGCCGCCCCGTAGGACGCTTCGCCGCGTTCGGCCTCGAACCGGGCCTTCCGTTCCAGGATCCGGAGCTTGAGGGCATAGGCCGTCAGGGCATCCAGATCGAAGTAGTGTCCCGATTCGAGGCGCTCGACGTAGGCCCACTTCTCCCGCTCGATGACCAGTTCACCCTCAAGGGGATCCTCGCACTGGGCGGCCGCCTGGGCCGTCCGGACTCCCTCCCACTCCGGGTCCCCGGGGCGGAGGAATTTCTCAGGAGTCTTGCCGAGCCTGTGGGCCCGGAGGCGGGCCAGCTCGTTCCGGAGGGCCCTGTCCCAGGTCCGGAAGGAGGAGAGGACCCGGGAGCGGCGAACCGTCGCCCCGTCCCCGACGTCGGACTCCGGGGCTTCCGCGGCCGCCAGCACCCGGAACTCCGCGTCCTTCATCCGGCCCTCGCAGCGTTCCAGGAAGCCCCGGAACGAGAAGGGCGGCGCCGAAGCCGGAAGGAGCGTGGGGAGGGTGGAGCGCAGGTAATAGTACGCGGGCACGGCGTTATTCTTTCCGGATCGCCGCCGCGGCGATCTCCCCCAGCCTCGCGTTCAGGTACTGGGAGAGCATCTCGGCCAGGGCATCGGACGAAAAGTCGTAGTAGGCAGCGCCGTCCTTCTCGGTGATCCGGAAACCGGCCCGTATCCCCGGGAAGGGCCGGAGCTCCAGACCTTTTTTGAGCTCGGCATCCAGCTTCTTCCGGAGGGAGCCCTCCAGCTTAGCCAACTCCGAGGGAGGCAGGAGAACCGCCAGATCGTCCGTCCCCTTGTCCTTCCAGGCCGCGAGGACCGCGGGGATGGCCGCTTCCAGGACGGATCCCGACAGGGCTTTTTCCGTGTCCGTCCTCACGATGGCGGCGAGCACGGAGGCGATCTCCGTGCGGAAGGAGATGACCAGGTTCCGTGCGGCCTGCTCCAGGGCGGCCTTGCCGGCTTCCTCGAAGCGGTCCGCGTCGGCCTTTGCCTTGGCCAGAATTGCCCGGGCCTCCCGCTCGGCGTCCGAAACGATTGTCTTGCGCCTGGTCTCGGCCTCGGCCAGGACCTTGGAGGCGTCGGTCTCGGCGGCTTCGATACCGTCCTTCCTGATTTTTTCAAGAAGTTCCTGAAGTCGAATGTCCATGGCTTCCCCTTGTCCGTACAGAGATCTATGGGGCGTCTTCCGCCATAACGTAGGAGAGCACCTTGTCCATTTTCCGCTTGAGCAGCCTATGGACCGCGGCAGGATACTCCTGGGTGGTTATGAACTCGCGGGCGTCGGCGCTTCATTCATGAACCTTAGGGAAGGATTCCTGAACGGTTGTTCCGTTTCAGAGTCGAAAGGCGGGTGGAGCGAACTGGCAGGCTTCCTGGTAAAGAATGACTGCTATATCTACTGCCCTTATCCTGAAAACTTCTACCCGAAAGGGAACGGTTCATTTACGGTCGCCGCCCATCCCATCGACAATGAT
>JBFZER010000139.1:0-3237 GCA_041306765.1 Spirochaetota bacterium
CCGGGGATCCCGTGCCTAAAGGACTGCCGCCATGATAGAACCCGGATTTTCCTGTTGTCAAGGGAAAAAGCCGAAAGCCGGCGCCGGGGCGGTCTCGATTGACAAAGGATTTACCTTCGGCCTAGAGTACGCGGGTGTCACGGGACGTTGCCTAGCGGCTAAGGCGCCAGCTTTGGGAGCTGGATATCGGCGGTTCAAATCCGCCCGTCCCGAAGCCCCGCGCCGGGAGGCGGCGCGGACGGGGGATCATAGCTCAACCGGATAGAGCAACCGCCTTCTAAGCGGTAGGTCGGGGGTTCGAGTCCCTCTGGTCCCGTCTCACTTCAACAAGAACCGTATCAGGTAGGCGGAAGATCCCAGGTAAGCCAGGGACAGGATGGCCCCGAGCCATTCCAGGCGCGCCTCGAAGAGGTAGGCGGCGCACGCGAAGGCGAAGCTCGCGAGCACGGCCGCCGCGATCCACAGGACCGCGAAGATCCCCGCCTCCGTCACGGACCGCTCCAGGAAATACACGGCGGCGAAGATCCCCGCGATGGCCAGGATTGGATAGAAGAACAGGACGAAGGGGCCGGGATCGCCGGCGTACCGCACCGCCGCGACCGCTCCCAGGACCGTGAAACAGCCGAACAGGTAGGCCGTGAACCTGCGCAGCGCCGCATCCGTGCGCACCGTGTCCTCGTAGCTGTGGAGAAGTCGGGACGCGGCGACGGCCAGGGCGAAGGGCAGGAGGAAGCGTTCCCACCAGATCCGGAAGACGAACAGGAAGCTGCCGTGCGCCTCCGGGATCAGCCCCTGGAGGAGGATCTGCACGAGGGCACAGGGGAGTCCGAGGGCTAGGCCCCTGCCGAAGCTTCCCGCCAAGGACTCCTCCCGGTGATGAGGGAAGAACCAGGATGCTAGAGCGAGGTAGCCCAGGGGCAGGGCGAAGACGGGGAATGCGAACATGGTGTACGGCAAGGTATCACGGGAGCGCCGGCAAGAGCAAGCCGAACCTGCAGCCTAAAAGAGGGACAGAAGTTCCAGGTGATCCCGGGCCCAGAGGCCGATCTTGCGGGATGTTTCGGACAGGGAGTGGAGGCGCTGGCGGTTATCTTCGTCCCGGGAAGCGTCGCGAAGCCGGTCGAACCGGACCGCCAGGAGATCTTCCTCGGCCCGGATCCCCCGGAGCAGGGCAACCGCCGGATCCTCGCCCGGGGTCGGGTCGGACGCGATCTCCGCGGCCTGCTCCTGGAGCGCTGCGGCGATACCCGGA
Source organism: Spirochaetota bacterium (assembly GCA_041306765.1). Lineage (GTDB taxonomy): Bacteria > Spirochaetota > Spirochaetia > Treponematales > UBA12059 > JAAYUR01. The sequence goes on from JBFZER010000139.1 coordinate 1,253, forward strand.
TCGCTTTCCCCGGATGCCGCGACGGCCCGGAGAAGGTCTCCCTGGCTCGATTTCTGGTCGAGGACGGACTGGAGGAGCCGCCGGACGGCCGGATTGCGGAGATCCCGGGCCGATTCCCGGTACCGGAGGATCAATTCCCCGTTGCGGGCCGCCGCCTGTTCCACGGCGGACTTGAAATCCGACGGCGTATCCATATAAAATCACTCTACCACGCCCCATTTCTGCTGTCAAACGAGGCATTTCAGGGAGCGTACGGCTTCCTCGGAGCCCCGGGACCCTTTGACGCGCCCCGTGAAGTATGGTAAAGTAGGCGGAAACTTCCTAGGCGAGGTTTATTCCGAAGGAGGCCGATTGGCGGACAATAAAAACTTGCGGATCAATGAACAGATCCGGGTTCGGGAAGTACGGCTTATCGACGACAAGGGCGAACAGAGAGGGATCGTTCCCACCCTGGAAGCCCTGAAGATAGCCCGCGAGGTGGGCGTGGACTTGGTCGAGGTCGCGCCCCAGTCGAGTCCGCCGGTCTGCAAGCTGCTCGATTACGGCAAGTTCAAGTTCGAGCAGGAAAAGAAGATCAAGGAAAGCCGCAAGAACCAAAAGATAGTCAAGATCAAGGAAGTCCGGATGCAGCCCAAGATCGACGACCACGATCTTGAGTTCAAGTCCAAACATGTTCGGGAATTCCTTGATGAAGGCAACAAGGTCAAGGTTACGATACGGTTCCGGGGGCGCGAGCTGGCGCACACCGAGATCGGCGAAGAGGTGCTCAAGAGCGTCCTCGGCCATATCGAGGGATCCTACCTCATGGAGAAGCTGCCCGCCATGGAAGGCCGCTTCATGTCGATGATCCTCACCCCCAAGGCCGTCAAGAAACCCATGGAAGCCAAGCCGTCGGACGGCGAGTGATTTCCGTAAACAACTGAACGAAGGATGGATCGTCATGCCCAAGATGAAGACGAAAAAATCCGCTGCCAAGCGGTTCACGCTCACGGCATCCGGTAAGGTGAAATACAAGAAGATGAACCTTCGTCATATCCTGACGAAGAAGAGCTCCAAGCGGAAGCGGAACCTCCGCAAGGCCGGCTTCGTGAACGGCGGCAACGTCCGCATGATCAAGAAACAGCTTCTTCCCAACGGCTAGCCTTTCCGGGGCGCTCCTTTCCCCGTTCGGGGCGCCGCGGCAGGATTCCCTCGGGAAGAGCGACAGATAGTACAGGAGCAATACCATGCCTAGAGCAGTAGACGGCACCCGCCGCAAGGACCATAGGAAGAAGATCCTGAAGCTGGCCAAGGGCTTCCGAGGCCGCCGGGGCACCAACCACAAGGCGGCCAAGGACGCCGTGGCCAAGGCCCTGATGTTCGCGTACCGGGATCGCAGGGCCAAGAAGAACGAGTTCCGCATCCTTTGGATCGCCCGCATCAACGCGGCATGCCGACCCGAGGGCATCACGTACAGCCGCCTCATCGAAGGCCTCGCGAAGGCCCAGATCGCCGTGGACCGCAAGATTCTGTCCGACATGGCCATCCGGGACGCTCCCGCGTTCAAGGCCGTCGTGGAACGGGCCAAGGCCGCCCTCCAGGCCTAGGGAATGATCACCCTCGAACAGGTCCGGGCGTTGGAGGCGCGGGTCGAAAAGGCCCTTTCGGTCATAGACCGGCTGACCGCCGAAAACGCCGCGCTCCGGGATTCCGCGGGCCGCGAAAAAAAGCGGTCGGCGGACCTGGAGCGGACCATCGAGGAATACCGCCGCGACCAGACCCGCATCGAACAGGGCATCCTCCACGCCCTGGAGCGCCTGAACGCCTTCGAGGACGCCATCCAGGATCCGGTCCCGGGAGCGGACTCCGCGGCGGCCGACAAGCCATCGCGTCCCGCGGCACCCTCGGCGCCCGCGGCTTCGACCTCGGCTCCTGTATCCTCCTCCGCCTCCCCGAAACGCGCTTCCTCAGTCCCACCCCCGCCCGAGCCCGCCTCCTCCGCCAAG
>JBFZER010000140.1:0-11522 GCA_041306765.1 Spirochaetota bacterium
CCCAGGGCGCGGGAATCGTCCCCGGGACGCACCCGGGCCAGGGCGTGTTCCACGGGCAGGTAGCGGTAGAGTCCGGGCTCGAGCCCCTCCACCCTCGCGGCGAAGACGAAGAGGTCGAAGGGGTGGCGCGCCCCCCCGGAGGGGTAGGTCCGTGTTGAATAAACCGGTCTACGAGTTTTGATCCCCGCGGCGGCCCAGCAGAGGAAGGAAAACTCCTCCCGGGTCAGGGATCCGTCCGTGTACCTGCGGCGGCTCTTCCGCGAGCGCAGAAGGTCCAGGAGAGAGCCGCCCCGGGGCAGAAATTCCGACGCCGGGACCAGGGGCAGGATCTTCTCGCCCTCCCTCGGTCCCTCCTCCTGGGCGGGGGGGGGCACGCCCCGGGACTGGTCCGACTTCCAGGGATCGTCGATCAAGTACAGATTTGACCGCAAAAAACTGCGCCCGGCCTCGTAGGTTTCGCTCATGCCGATTCTCCTATCCCCCGAGTGTATATCGAAGAGCCTTCAGCCGGAACCCCGGGACTCAGCCCCCGAGATTGGCCGCCACCAGGGCAAGGCCGCTCCCGGCCAGGAGGACCCGGGTCCACGTAGCCAGGACGCGGTCCGGGATCCGGCCGTCCAGGAAACGTCCGATCAGGAAGCCCGCGGCGACAAAGGGGTACAGGCCCAGGGCGGCCCGGAAGGTCTCGCGGCCGTAGAGGCCCAGGGCCGCGTAGGCCGCGAAGCGGCAGAGGTTGTCCAGCAGGAATACCGCGCAGAGGGTGCCCCGGAGGGTTTCCCGGTCCCGGAACCGCTTGGCCAGGAAGGCCGCAAGGACCGCCCCCACGCCGAAAAGGCCCAGGGAGAGCCCGGAGGCAACAAGCCGGACCGCGTCCCCGGGACCCCGTACCGCCGCCTCCCGGGGGTGCGCCTCCGGAGTCCCCGGAACCGGGGCGGGCGCCCGGCCCCGGAGCAGGGCGTACAGGGAATCGGCCGCCACGAAAAGCCCCAGGAGGACCTTGAGCGGCCGGCCCCGAAAACCTTCGAGGATCAGGGCGCCTCCCAGGATGCCCGCCAGGACGAAGGCGAACATCACGAGCACGAACTTCGCGTCCACCCGGCGCCGGGCCTTCCAGGCCATCGCCAAGTTCATCGGGACGTTCGTCAGGAGTTCCGCGGGGGCCGCGAACCGCAGTTCCGCGAAAAACAGGAAGAAAGTGTTAGTTATGAGCGTATTCCCAAAACCCGTCAACCGCTTGACGACAAAGGCCAGGGTCACGACCAGGCCGAGGAGGAATTGATTGCCCATCGATCAAGCTCTGCGGCCGGACCGACTCACCGGAAGGACCGGGCCGAACCTACCGCCCTGTCCCATCCTGAAAGGAGCCGGGTGCGCGTCTCCCCCGCCATCTCGGGCCGGAACTCCCTCTTGCGCCTCCAGTTTCGCTCCACTTCCTTTATGTCCGCCCAGTACCCCGTCTTGAGGCCCGCCAGGTACGCCGCGCCCAGGGCGGTCACCTCGTTCACCTCCGGCAGGATCACGGGCCGGTCCAGCACGTCCGCCTGGAACTGCATCAGGAAGGAGTTGGCCGCGGCCCCCCCGTCCGCCTTGATATACGGAAGGGCAGAACCGAAGTCGTTCTCCATGGACACAAGGAGATCCCGGGACTGGTAGGCCACGGATTCCAGGGCCGCCCGTACCAAGCGGGCCCGGTTGGTCCCCCGGGTGATCCCCACGATGGTGCCCCGGACCTCGGGGTCCCAATAGGGCGCGCCCATGCCCACGAAGGCGGGGACGACGTAGACCCCCCCCGTATCCGGGACGGACCGCGCCAGGGTCTCGCTCTCGGCGGCGTCGGAGATGAGTCCGAGCTCGTCCCGGAGCCACTGGATGACCGCCCCGGCGATGAACACAGAACCCTCCAGGGCGTAGGTGAAGCCCTTCCCGAGATCCCAGGCCACGGTGGTCAGCAGGTTGTGCTTCGAGGCGACAGGTTCGGTACCCGTGTTCATGAGGGTGAAGCACCCGGTGCCGTAGGTATTCTTGGCGGCCCCGGGCTCGAAGCAGGCGTGGCCGAAGAGGGCGGCCTGCTGGTCCCCCGCGCAGCCGGTCACGGGGATCTCCCGCCCGAAGAGCGCTTTCTTGGTCCGCCCGTACTCCGCGGAGCTCGGCAGGACCTCCGGCAGGATGGAGGCCGGTATCTTGAGGGCCCTTAGGAGATCCTCGTCCCAGCGCCCGGTGTGGATGTTGAAGAGGAGGGTGCGGCTGGCGTTGGTGGCGTCCGTGGCGTGGCGCCCGGTGAGGTTGTAGATCAGCCAGGAATCCACGGTGCCGAAGGCCAGCTCTCCCCGCTCCGCGCGGGTCCGCAGCCCGGGGATCTCGTCGAACATCCAGACCAGCTTGGTGCCGGAAAAGTAGGGGTCCAGGACCAGGCCCGTCCGCTCCCGCACCGTCGGGGCCAGGCCCCGGGCGGAGAGCTCCCGGCAGATCTCCGCGGAACGGCGGCACTGCCAGACGATGGCATTGTATACCGGCTTGCCCGTCGCCCGGTCCCAGACCAGGGTTGTCTCCCGCTGGTTGGTGATGCCGATGGCCTCGATCTGGTCCGGGCTCACCTGGGCCGCGGCCAGGGCTCCCTTGGCGGCCTCGTACTGGGTGTCCCAGATCGATGCCGGGTCGTGCTCCACCCATCCGGGCTTGGGATAGATCTGGGGGAAGGGTATCTGCTTGACTCCGATGATGTTGCCGCCCCGGTTGAAGACGATGGCGCGGGAACTGGTCGTACCCTGGTCCAGGGCGAGAATATAGGTTTCGCTTCGGGTCATGGTCGGCTCCGGAGATAAGGATTGGGAGAATGGTGCGGTATCGGCGCCCTCCGGCGGCCGGCCGCGCCTCGTCGTTCCCCGTCAGTATACGGGAATACACTTGTTTTGTAAAAGCAAGATATTCCCCGGACCACATGCATTCTTGGAGTTATGCTTTCTCACATTTCCATTATTCTTGTTCTGTGTCTCTGTGCCTCTGTGGTTCAATTCGGAGATTGGATTCTTCGGGCCTTGCCGCGCCGCTGCGATTCCGCGATAATCGAATCCGCGCCGCAAGCCCGTCGGGCCCGGGGCGCACCGCCGATTTGCTCCCTATTGCGGGCGGTCAATAAATCCACGCTAAAAAGGAGGCCCGCCGTGGCTTCGATCCCCCGTCATGCGACCCCGCGCTGTACCTCCCGCCTCAAGCGTCCTCGTTCCTCCTAGAAGGAGACATCCATGCGCGACAAGACCTACCTGTTCACCTCGGAATCCGTGGGCGAGGGCCACCCCGACAAGCTCTGCGACCAGATATCCGACGCCGTCCTCGACTCCTGCCTGGCCGAGGATCCGGAGAGCCACGTGGCCTGCGAATGCTTCGCCACCACCGGCATGGTGCTGATCGGAGGCGAGATCACCACGGAAACCTACGTGGACATCCAGACCCTGGCCCGTGAGGTGGTGCGGGAAATAGGCTACACGAACCCGGACTACGGGATCGATTACGAGTCCATGGCCATCCTGAACACCATCCACTCCCAGTCTCCGGACATCGACCAGGGAGTGGAAGGCCGGGGCCTCAAGGAATACGAGGGACAGCAGGGCGCGGGGGACCAGGGCATGATGTTCGGTTTCGCCTGCCGGGAGACCCCGGAGCTGATGCCCGCCCCGATCATGTACGCCCACCGTATCCTTGAGCGCGCGGCCCGGCTCCGGAAAGCCCGGGAGATCCCCTGGCTCCGGCCGGACGCCAAGAGCCAGGTGACCCTGCAGTACGAGGGCCACAGGCCCGTCCGGGCGGACGCCGTAGTCGTCAGCCACCAGCACGACCCCGAGATCGACTACAAGACCATCCGGGACACGGTGATCGAGGAGATCGTGAAGCCCGTCCTCGAGCCCACGGGACTCCTGGACGGCGACACCAAGTACTACGTCAATCCCACCGGCCGGTTCGTGATCGGCGGCCCCATGGGGGACACGGGGCTGACGGGGCGCAAGATCATCGTGGACAGCTACGGGGGCATGGGACGCCACGGGGGAGGAGCCTTCTCCGGCAAGGACCCCTCAAAGGTCGATCGCTCCGCGGCGTACATGGCCCGGTACGTGGCCAAGAACGTCGTGGCCGCAGGCCTGGCGGAGCGCTGCGAGGTCCAGTTGGCCTATGCCATCGGCGTACCCTTCCCGGTGTCCGTGATGGTGGATACCTTCGACACGGGAAAAACCGCGGAGCATGTCATTTCCGCTGCGATACGCAAGGTTTTCGACCTGTCCCCCGCGGGGATCATCCGGACCCTGGATCTCAAGAAACCTGTCTACCGGCGCACCGCCTCTTACGGCCACTTCGGCCGGGAGGGCTTCACCTGGGAGCGGACGGACAAGGCCGAGGAGCTCAAGAAGGCGCTCTGAACTCGGAAACCGGCGGCCCGGAGGCGGTACAATGGCTGGCTTATCCTATCCCCTGGCGCGATTTCTAGAGGTCGTCCGGGACTATCCGGCCGAGCGGGTCCAGGCCCGCCTCCTGTCCGCCTCGGACCGGGACCTGTCCGCCGTTCTGGCGGCCTTGAAGCCTCCGGACCGGGAGGCCGTGCTGGTCCGGATCGGCCCGGCCAAGCGGACCCGGGTGGAGGAGGGCATCGAGCGGATGCGCTTCGTGCGCCTGGCGGCCGGTCAGGCGGACCGTATCGCGGCTCACCTGGCTTCCCACATCGAGGGCGATACGCCCCTGGGCCCGGCATCCTCCCACTTCCGGCCGCACCGTCAGCCCGGAGACCGGGATTGAGAGGGCCCGCCCGGACGGCTGCCACGGCCCCGGGTTCCCCGCGGCTCCCCTCCGCCCGCCGGGCCCTGGGCAGGGGGGACCTGCCCGACAACTTCACCCGTTCCCTGTACAAGCTCTCCCCCTACCGGGGCTGCGCCCACGGCTGCCGCTACTGCGACGGCAGGGCGGAAAAGTATTACGTGGAGGGCGACTTCGAAAGGGACATCGTCCTGCGGGACTGGCTGCCCGAGAGCCTGGCCGGGGAACTCCCCCGGCTCCGGGAACCCGGGATGGTCGCGATCGGCTCGGGCACCACGGACCCGTACCAGCCCGTGGAGGCCGAGGAGCGCATCGTCGGCCGCTGCGGGGAACTCCTGGCGGACGCGGGGATGCCGGTCACGGTCATGACCAAGTCCGACCTCGTCCTCCGGGACCTCCCGGCCTGGCGCCGCACGAACGAGAAATCCCTGTTCGTCCTCCTGGTCTCGATCACGACCCTGAGGGAAGACGTCCGGGAAGCCTTCGAGCCGGGAGCTTCGCCGGTCGGAGCCCGCCTGGAAGCGATGCGGGCCTTCAAGGCCGCGGGCTGCGCCGTCGGCGCCCTGGCCATGCCCTTCCTGCCCGGGATCACCGACGACGAGGAAGGGATCCGCGCCCTCTACGAGGAACTGGCCGCGGTCGGTGTCGATTTCGTCATGCCCGGTGGCTTGACCCTGCGGCCGGGCCGCCAGAAGGACCTCTACCTGGACACCCTCGGGGAATGCCGGCCCGACCTCCTCGCCTCGACCCGGGACCTGTATCGGGAAGACCGTCCCTCCGGGCGCCCGGTCCGGGAAGCGGAAGAATCCTTGCACCGGAGAATCGCGGCCGTCCGGCGCGATTTCCGGATACCCTTCCTCCTGCCCCACCGGGTATACGAGCGGGCCCTGCCGGACTACGACTCCTTCCGGGTCCTGCTCCGGGACATGGCGGAACTCTACTCGGACCGGGGCATCGACACCCGGCCCCTCCGGGGGGCCGCGGACCGCTACGACCGATGGCTGATCGGCCAGCGCAGGTCATTCCGAAGGAGGCGGTCCCTGCCCGGCTCCTGGCTGGCCGACCGGTTCGGGGAAGCCCAGGGGAACGGCGAACTGGACGCGATACTCGACAACGAGCGGCTGGCCGGCTTCTCCCGCTCCGTTCTCCGCCAAGGCGCGACCCTGGATTACGAATCCCTAAGACTTGTTCCCAAGACCTTGGAACCATAGAACGGACAGGATATGAAAATTGAACCACGGAGACACAGAGACACAGAGGAGAAAAAGGAGAGTGGGGAAAAAGGAGAAAACAATTAGCCAAGACATTGAAAACCTCCGATCCTTCATCCCTCATCCTTCCTTCTTCCTCCCTCTTACCTCTGCGTCCTCTGTGCCTCTGTGGTTAATTATTGATATAACGCTTTGTTAGCCAAGGCAGCCGCGCTCTGGCTATTTACCCGGAATAGCGCTAGGGTTACGGTATCCGATCCGATCCGAGGTGCGCCCATGACCCTTCCCTGGGATGATTCCTCCCGCCCCGTCCTCGGAATGAGCCTGGACAGCGGCCGCCCTTGTCTGGATCTGCTGAACACCCTGCGCCCGGCGATCCCCTCGGCCCAGGCCCGCACCGCGGCTTCCCTCGACCTGATATCCGCCTATGAAGACATCCTGGCCCTGGCGGTACGGACAGCCATACTCCCCGCCGCGGAGGCGGATTCCCTCCAGGCCTGGACAGGCCGCGAACCTGCCGCCGGGAAAGACGCCCTGGGGCGGATCCTGGAATTCCGGGCCCTCCTGCGCAGGCTCCTGGTAACGGCGGCGCGGAAGAACCCTCCGGCCGCCCGGGACCTCGCGGTTTTCGAGGAACTTCGCTCGGCGGCCCGCTCCTTCGAGGTGCTCGTCTGGGAGGACGACCGCTATCGCCTCCGGCCTCGGTATATGCCGGAAGGCCTGTCCGCCCCGCTCCATGCCTTCGTCCGGGACGCGGACGAACTACTGCGTTCGCCGGACTTCGTACGGATCCGGACGGTCCGGATCAACTCCCCCGAGGCGCGGTTCGTCCTGGGATAGGCCTTCCCCGCAAAACATCACCACAGAGGCACAGAGGCACAGAGACACAGAGACACAGAGACACAGAGACACAGAGAAAAAAGTATGAAGGAAGTGCCTTGTTTCACGTGAAACACGCTTTCCCTGATAACCCTGGAACCATTGATCCAACAAGATGGACAAGATAAAGAAAGGATTGACAAGATAGGTATTGAGAGATGGCGCAATCTCCTCTCTATTCCTCGATCTTGTTCATCTTGTCGGAATCTTGTTGATCCTGTTGGCTCTGTGGTTCCAAGCCCTGCAGCCCTTCCTCGTCCTCCTGGACGATACGGTCCAGGCCGATCACGAAGTCGGGCTTATCGATGTTCACGATCCGGACCCCCCGGGCCTGCCGGCCCTGGGTGGATACGGAATCCGCCGGCAGTTTCAGGGTCTTCCCCTGGGATGTGATCACGACGATTTCGTTCTCGGGCCGCACAGTGATCGCTCCCACGAGTTCGCCGGTCCTGTCGTCGGGATCATAGATCCGCTGACCCCGGGTAGCCCGGCCGTGGGAGTTGTATTCGTCGAAGCGAACCCGCTTTCCGTACCCGTACTCCGAAAGGATGAGCATCCTCTCCTCGGGATTCACGGGCAGCATGGCGCACAACTCGTCCGTGTCCTCCAACCGGATCCCGCAGACCCCCCGGGAGGCGCGGCCCATGACCCGGACGTCTTTCTCCGTGATCCGGAGGGCTTGGCCGCGCCGGGTGATGAGAATCACCTCGTTTTCCCCGCCGGTCCGGCAGGCGCTCACCAGCCGATCTCCCTCGTCCAGGTTGATGGCGATGATTCCCCGGGTCTTGGCGTTGGCGAAGTCCCGGGTGGCGACCTTCTTCACCACCCCCCGCAGGGTTCCCATGAACAGGAACTCGGTCTCCGAGAAGTCCCGGAGGTCCACGACGGTGGTTATCTCCTCGTTCTGGGATATGGCCAGGAGGCTCTTGATATGGGCCCCCCGGGCCTGCCGGGAAGCCTCCGGGATCTCGTGGACCTTGAGCCAGTAGGCCTTGCCCGCGGAGGATACGAACAGGAGGTAGTCATGGGTATTGGCGATGAAGATCTGCTCCAGGAAGTCGTCCTCCAGGAGCGCCGTGGAGTTGGAGCCCTTCCCTCCCCGACCCTGGCTGCGGTAAGCGGTGGTGGATACCCGCTTGATGAAGCCCTTGTTGGACAGGAGGATGACCATTTCCTCCTTCTTTATGAGATCCTCGATGTTGATGGCCTCGATCTCGTCCGGGACGATCTCGGTGCGCCGGGGATCCCCGTACTTCTTGGCCAGGGCCAGGGTTTCTTCCTTGACCACCGAGCGGATCTTGGCTTCGCTTGAAAGGAGGTCCTTCAGGTAGGCGATGGCCGCCTCGGTCTCCCGGAGTTCGGCCTCCAGCTTCTCGGTCTCCAGGGAGGTGAGCTTGGCCAGACGCATGTCCACGATGGCCTGGGACTGGATGTCATCCAGGTGGAACCGCTCCATGAGCCCCTTCTTGGCGGCGTCCACGTCCTTGGCGGCCTTGATGATCCGGACCACCTCGTCTATGTTCCGCAGGGCGATCATCATCCCCCGCAGGAGGTGTGCCTTCTCCTCGGCCTTGCGCAGGTCGTAGCGGGTCCTGCGGGTGACGACCTGCACCCGGTGGGAGACGAAGCAGGAGACGATGTCCGTCAGGCTGAGCAGCTTGGGCTGCCCCTTGACCAGGGCCAGGTTGATGACCCCGAAGGTGGACTGCAGGGCGGTATGGGCGAACAGCTGGTTCAGGATCAGCTTGGGGATGGCCCCCTTCTTGAGCTCGATGACGACCCGGATGCCCTCCCGGTCGGACTCGTCCCGGAGGTCGGAGATTCCCTCCATCACCTTGTCCCGGATGAGCTCCGCGATCCGGGCCACCAGGTTGGCCTTGTTCACCGCGTAGGGGATCTCCGTGAAGATGATCTGCTCCCGGCCGCCCTTCTGGGTCTCGATCAGGAATTTGCCCCGGACGACTATCTTTCCCTTGCCGGTGACGTAGGCCTCCCGGATCCCCCGGCGGCCGAAGATGATGCCCCCGGTGGGAAAGTCCGGCCCCTGGACATGGCGCATGAGGCCGTCCACGCTGATTTCCGGGTCATCGATGAAGGCGGCGATGGCCTCCCCGGCCTCCAGGAGGTTGTGGGGCGGCATGTTGGTGGCCATGCCCACGGCGATCCCGGAGGAGCCGTTGACCAGGAGATTCGGGACCGCGGAGGGGAGGACCGAGGGCTCCTTCAGGGACTCGTCGTAGTTCGGGACGAAGTCCACGGTATCTTTGCCCAGGTCCCCGAGCATCTCCTCCCCGACCCGGGACAGCTTGGCCTCCGTGTACCGCGAGGCCGCGGGCGGGTCGCCGTCCACGGAACCGAAGTTGCCCTGGCCCTGGACCAGGGGGTAGCGCAGGGAGAAGTCCTGGGCCATCCGGACCAGGGCGTCGTAGAGGGAGAGGTCCCCGTGGGGGTGGTACTTTCCCATGGCGTCGCCGGTGATGCGGGCGCTCTTCTTGGTCGGGGCGTTGGGCCGGAGTCCCAGCTCGTCCATGGCGAAAAGCAGGCGGCGGTGCACGGGCTTCAAGCCGTCCCGGGCGTCCGGAAGCGCGCGGCTCACGATGACGCTCATCGCGTAGTTGAGGTAGGCGGTCTTGACCTCGTCGTCGATGGAGACGGGGATTGTCTTGCCGGTCAGTTCAGCCATGGAAGACAGCTCCTGCTTTCCGGGATCAGACGTCCAGGTTCCGGACGTATACTGCGTTTTCCTCGATGAACTTCCGACGGGGTTCGACCTGCTCGCCCATCAGGGTCGTGAAAACGTCCTCCGCTTCCACGGCATCCTCCATGCGTATCTGCATGATGCTCCGGCGGGCCGGATCCATCGTGGTCTCCCAGAGCTGGTCGGGGTTCATCTCGCCCAGGCCCTTGTAGCGCTGGACGTTGACCTTCTCGGGATCCTTGCCGAGGGACGCCAGGATGCGGTCCTTCTCGGCGTCGTCGTAGGCGTAGTGGGTCTGCCGGTCGAAGGCGATCTTGTAGAGCGGGGGCATGGCCAGGTAGACATGGCCCTTCTCCAGCATCTCCGTCATGTACCTATAGAAGAAGGTCAGGAGGAGGGTGCGGATATGGGACCCGTCCACGTCGGCATCCGCCATGATGATGACCTTGTGGTACCGGAGCTTGGAGACGTCGTAGTCCTCCCCGATCCCCGTGCCCAGGGAGGCGATGATGGGCTGGAGCTTGTCGTTCCCGATGACCTTGTCGATCCGGGTTTTCTCTACGTTCAGCATCTTGCCCCAGAGGGGGAGGATGGCCTGGAAGCTCCGGTCCCGGCCCATCTTGGCGGAGCCGCCCGCGGAGTCCCCCTCCACGATGAAAATCTCGCACTTGGCCGGGTCCTTCTCCGAGCAGTCCGCCAGCTTGCCCGGCAGTCCCGCGCTCTCCAGGAAGGACTTCCGCCGGGTCAGCTCCCGGGCCTGGCGGGCGGCGATGCGGGCCCTGGCGGCCAGCACGGACTTCTCCAGGATGGAGCTGATTACCTCCGGGTAGGTCTCGAAGTAGAGGGTGAACTGGTCGTTGCAGAAGGACTCGACGATGCCCTTCACCTCGGAGTTGCCGAGCTTGGACTTGGTCTGACCCTCGAACTGGGGGTTCTGCACCTTGACGGAAAGGACGGCCGCCAGGCCCTCCCGGACGTCGTCCCCTGAAAGGGAGTCCTCCATCTTCTTGGCCAGCTTGCTCTTCTTCAGGTACTCGTTGAGGATCCGGGTCAGGGAGCTCTTGAAGCCGACCAGGTGGGTGCCGCCTTCCCGGGTGTTGATCCCGTTCACGAAGGCGAACATGGTCTCATTGAAGGTGTCGTTGTACTGGAGGCCCACCTCGATCTCGACCTCGTCCCGGATGCCCGAGAAGTAGAGGGGCTCCTTGTGGAGGACGGCCTTGTTCTTGTTGAGAAACTCCACGAACTCCCGCAGGCCCCCTTCGAAGCGGAACTCGTGGGTCTTGGGCACCGTGAGCCGCTCGTCCGTCAGGGTGATCGTGACGCCCTTGTTGAGGAAGGCCAGTTCCCGGAGGCGGCCGGCCAGGACGTCGAAGGAGAAGACCGTGGATTCGAAGATGGACGGATCGGGCTGGAAGCGGACAACGGTTCCCCGCTTTTCCGTGGCCCCCAGGACGGAGACCGGGGACTCGGGGATACCCATGCGGTAGCGCTGGAAGTACACGGAGCCGTTAAGGTGGACAAAGGCCTCGCAGACAGCGGAGAGGGCGTTGACCACGGAGACCCCCACGCCGTGCAGTCCTCCGGACACTTTGTAGGAGCCCTTGTCGAACTTGCCCCCCGCGTGGAGCTTGGTCATGACGATCTCGAGGGCGGACACCTTTTCCGTCGGATGCATATCCACGGGGATCCCGCGGCCGTTGTCCGTCACCCGTACGATGTCGTTGGGCTCCAGGACGACCTCGATCCTGTCGCAGACTCCCGCGAAGGCCTCGTCGATGGAGTTGTCCACCACCTCGTAGACCAGGTGATGCAGGCCGTCCATCCCGGTCGAGCCGATGTACATGCCCGGCCGTTTGCGGACGGCCTCGAGACCCTTCAATACCTGAATGCTCTGGGCAGAATATGTTGATTCCATGCGGGTACCTGTCTTC
>JBFZER010000141.1:0-8478 GCA_041306765.1 Spirochaetota bacterium
TCCCAGCTTTTCCAACGGAACTCCTCGTACACGTCCGGGTGGAGTTCCCGGATCTCGTCCACCGACAGGCCGGTGAAGATCCCCGTATCCAACTCCGTGAACTCGGGCTCTGGAAGGGGACAGGGGAGCTTCGCCCGGGCGGCGATAATCTCGGCGGTGCGGAAAGCCCGGCGGAGGGGGGAGGCGTAGAGGCGGCCGACCCCCTTGTCGGCCAGCCAGTCTCCCGCCGCGGCCGCCTGGGCCTCTCCGCGGGTATTCAGGGGAAGGTCCAACCGGCCCTGCATCACCAGCCGGGCGTTCCCCTCGCTCTCGCCGTGGCGGATGAGGTAGAAGTGGGTCTCGCGTTCCAGGTCCGCGAAGAACGCCGCGTCCGCGGCGCGAGGGGAGCCGTCCATGGGTCGGGAGTATACGGCGGTCCCGGGAACGGGTAAAGCCCGGACGGGCCTCCCCTGTTCACAATATGCATAATTCCTTATTATGTACGGATACCCGCGACAAGGAACCTAGATGCGAAACCTGACCGAAGGCAGCGAGACCAAGGAGATCATCCTCTTCGCCCTGCCCATGCTCATAGGGAACGTTTTCCAGCAGCTCTACAACATGGTGGACTCCATCGTGGTGGGACAGTTCGTGGGGAAGCAGGCCCTGGCTGCGGTGGGTTCCAGTTTCGCGGTGCTGTTCCTGATGATCGCCCTGATCATGGGCGTCACCATGGGGTTCACTATCCTGATCGCCCAGTATTTCGGGGCCCGGGACAAGGCCAAGGTCCGGGCCGTGGTGGACACGGCCTACATCGTCCTCTTCTGGGCCGCCCTGGTATTGTCCGTCGTCGGAGTGCTCGCGGTGCCCCTCATCCTCAAGGCCCTCCGGGTTCCGGCGGACGTCGCGCCCGAGGCGGGAACCTACCTCCGGATCCTCTTCGCGGGGTCCCTGGCGACCTTCGGGTACAACGGCGTGGCGGCCATACTCCGGGGAATCGGGGATTCCAAGACCCCCCTGTACCTCCTGATCGCCGCGTCCTTCCTGAACATCGTACTGGACCTGGTGTTCGTGGTGGCCTTCGGCTGGGGGGTCGCGGGGGTCGCCTGGGCCACGATCATCTCCCAGGCCTTCTCCTTCCTGGGCGCCCTGGTCCTGCTCAACAAGCGCAACGAGTATGTCCGGCTGTCCCTGAAGGAGCTCCGCTTCGATCCCGCCATGTTCCGCCTGAGCCTCAAACTGGGGATCCCCTCGGGAATCCAGCAGACCCTGGTGGCCGCGGGCATGATGGTCCTGACCCGGGTGGTGAACACCTTCGGGACGGACGTGATGGCGGGATTCTCCGCCGCCAGCCGCCTGGACACCTTCGCCATGATGCCCACCATGAACCTGGGCATGGCCGTGTCCACCTTCACGGGCCAGAACCTCGGGGCCGGCAAGCCCGAGCGGGTGCGCCGGGGCCACTCCTCGGCGCTGCTGGTGGGCCTGGGCATCTCCCTGGGAATCGGCGCCGTCATGATCCTGTTCGGCTCGGGCCTCGTCCGGATGTTCACCCCCGACGCCGAGGTGATCCGGATCGGCGCGCGGTACCTCCTGATCGTGGGCGCCTTCTACTCCCTGTTCACCATCATGTTCGTCAACAACGGGGTCCTGCGGGGTGCCGGGGACGTCATGATCCCCATGGTGAACACCCTGCTGGCCTTGTGGGTGGTGCGGATACCGATCGCCGTCCTTCTTTCATCCTGGATGGGACCGGACGGCATCTGGTGGAGCATCCCCGCGGGCTGGCTCATGGGGGCGGTCTTTTCCTCCTGGTACTACCGGACGGGCCGGTGGAAGACCAAGGCCGTGGTGCGGGGTCCCGCGACGCCGAAACCGACGGAGGCCGAAGCGACATGAGCCCGATCACCCCGGGCCGCCTCCGCCGCCTGCGGGAAACCTGGTACCTGTTCACGGTCCTGAACGCCTTCTCCTTCAGCCTCCTGTCCGGAAGCGTTGTGACCCTCTTCGCCCTGAGGCTGGGGGCCTCGGGCACCGCCATCGGTGCGCTCAACGCATTCGGCTTCCTGACCTTCCTGTTCATGCCCCTGGGCCGGGCGCTGATTGCCCGCATCCGGATCGTGGACGCCTTCGGCTGGGGATGGATCCTGCGCTACCTCTTCATGCTGCCGGTCCTGGCCGCCCCCGTCCTGGCCGACCGGGGCCGGACGGACGCCGCCCTGTTCCTGGTCCTGGCGGCCACGGCGGGATTCAACATCTTCCGGGGCATCGGGCTGATCGGCAACAATCCCGTGCTGGCCCTGCTGGGCGGGGACCGGGACCGGGGAGCCTTCCTTTCCAACGTGCAGATCATAAACTCCCTGGTGAGCATGGCGACCTACCTGGCGGTGGCCCTGGTCCTGGGTCGGGACGCATCCCTGGTCCGGTACGTCCTGTTCCTGGGCGCGGGCATCGGGACGGGCTTTGTCGGGTCCCTCCTCCTGTTCCGCGTCCCGGAACCCGAGGAGTACCGTCCACCCCGGACCTCCTCCCTGCCCGCCGCGATCCGGGAAGCCGCCGGGTCCAAGCCCACCCGGGACTTCTTCTTCGTGTTCGCGGTCATCTCCTTCGCCGCGGGCACCGTCCGCGCCTTCCTGGTGGTCTACCCCCGGGCGGTCTACGGTTCCGGCGACGGCGAGGTGATGATCCTGACCCTGGTGGCCAACCTGGGGGCCGTGGCCATGGGCATGCTGACCCGAAAGCTGGTGGACCGGGTCGGCGCCAAGCCCCTGTACGGGATCTTCACCGCCGTGTCCGCCCTGAGCCTCCTGCCGGTCCTGGCGTCCCCGGGTCTCGCCTCCCCCGCCGCGGTTTTTCTGTTCCTGTCGGCCATCAACTTCACCGCGGGGTTCGGGCTGGCCGGCCAGGAGAACGCCGCGCAGACCTACTACTTCGCCCTGGTCCCTCCCCACCGCACCCTGGACCTGGCCGTCATCTATTACCTGGTGTACGGCCTCGCCGGGGCCCTGGGTTCCGCGGCGGGGGGCCTGGTCCTGGACGGACTCGAAGTCCTCGGGCTCGGCCCGGCTGCCGCGTACCGCATCCTCTTCTCGGGGCTTTTCATCCTGCTGGTCGCGGCCCTGGTCCGGACCCCCGCCCTGGTGCGTCTGGGTTCCTCCTCCTTCCGCGAATCCCTGGGCATCCTGTTCAGCCTGCGGGACCTGCGTGCCATCGGACTCCTGGACCGGCTGGACCGGTCGAAACGGCCGGACGAGGAGATCGGGATCATCCGGGAGATCGGACGATCCGGACGGTCCGTGGCCCAGAAGGAGCTCCTGCCCTACCTCCGGTCCCCCCGCTTCGATGTCCGCATGGAAGCCCTCCTGGCCCTTGAGAACATCCCGGATCTGAGCGGTCCGACCCTGGGAGCCGTGGCAGAGGTTATGCGGGGGCACCCCTTCACGACCGCCTACCTCTCCGCCCGGATCCTGGGTCGGAACGGGAACTCCGGATCCGTCCCGCCTCTCCGGGAGGCCCTGGCATCGGAGGACTACATGCTCCGGGGGGCCGCCATGATCGCCCTGGGCCGCCACCGCGACGAAGCCTCCATCCCGGCGATCGAGGAGATCGTGACCTCCACGGACAACCCCCGGCTGGTCATCCAGGGGGCCTACGCCCTGGAGCTGCTGGGCAGCTCGGCCTCGGTGCCTTCCCTGGTGGAGGTTCTGCGGAAGGAAAGCACCCCGGACTTCGTGCGGGACGAGGTCGTGCTCTCCCTGGCCGCGGTCCTCGGGGTGTTCGACGGGTTCTATCCGATGTACCGGGAATGGACGGCCGATCCGGGCCGGGGTTTGGCGATGCTCGAGGACGCCCTGGAGGACGCCCACGGGACCGGCGGGGAAAAGGCGGAAGCCCGGTCGCGGGCCGTCCGGGACATGCTCGCCCGGCCGCCCCTGGGGTCGGCGGCGGCCCGGGTCCTCCTGGCTACCGAAACCATGGATCCCCGGGCGGCCGCGATCCTCGCGGAGGCCGCGGTGGATCCGACCCTGTCCGGGCACCCGGGGTTCCGCTTCCTCCTGGCCGTCCTGGCCGCCCTGGCCGCCTAGGGAACTAAAAAGGCAGCCTGACCAACAGGCCCGTCAGGAGCCCCGCCAGGATTCCCCCGAGGATCCGCAGGCCGAACAGGATGATCATGCCCGTGAGGAGTCCCTGCCGGAAATTGACGATCCGGTCCCGGTAGATCGCCCGGTTCAGGCGGAACATGACCGGGTTGATGAGGGCGTCCACGACCCTCCAGACGGGGTGAAGGGAGTTCCAGCCGGCCAGGTACGCCACCAGCCGGGCGGTCATCGCGAGCCCCAGGAACCCGAAGAAGAAGGCGAAGATCGACCATCCCGCGTCCAGGATCAGGGCCAGCACGATTCCCAGGGATATTCGGCCGCGGTTGGCCGCGGTGGACAGGATCCGGGTGGTCACGGACAGGACCGCCAGGGCCGCGAGGGGAGAGAAATCCATGCTCCCCGACCTCAGCAGGGGGATGCCCCGGAAGAGATTCAAAAAAGGGTCCGTGGCGGAGGCCAGGAGGTGCAGGGGCCTGCCTTCCAGGGCCGTCGGGAACCAGGTCAGGATGATCCGGGCCATCAGGAGGAGCATGTACAGGGAAGCGGCCGCGGCCAACAGGCGAAGGATGACGATGAACACCATGGCACAACACCCTTTCCGGTTGCGTTCGTCGCCGCGAAAGCGGACGATCCGGTCCGTTATACCATGAAACCCGGGTCTGTTTCAGGGTTCAGACGGTCTGGAATCGGCAGAATTCGGAAATGGATCAGTTGGTGCTCTGGAGGATGCTCTTCATGCCCTCCCGGATATCCAGGGAGGCTTTGGCGGCGCGCACCGCGTCCCGGGCGGGGTCGAAGGACGGGTCCAGGACCAGGGCTTCCGTCCAGTAGACGATCGCCCGCTCGATGTCGCCCCGGGTATAGGCTTCCAGCCCCGCCGTATACAGCTCGTCCACCTTTGCGGACTTGGCCGCCCGGCCCATGTCCCCCAGCCGGAACCGGGCCTGTACGGTCAGGTGGTTGAGGGAGGTCAGCTGGGTGGTGAGGTCCAGGGTGTAGTTCACGAACAGGGTCATGGGATTGAAGTCGACGGCCGTGCCGACGGTGAGGCGGGGATTGGCCCCCTTGACCTGCAGGCCCGCCTGCATGGACAGGAAGTCGGTCAGGACGAACTGGGTTCCCACGGACCAGTACGGATTCTCGCTCTTAGAGAGGTCCACGAGGTTCATGGGCACCGAGAAATCCGAGGAGATCGTCAGGGGCCGGAGGGGGGAGTACGCCAGGCCCGCCGTCAGGACCGTGGGCAGGGGATCCCCCTGGACGGGGGGTCCGAGGTTCTTGAGAGCCAGCCCAAGGGACACGTTCTTCTTCCGGGAGGCGTAGTATTTGAGCAGGTTGAACTTGGTCAGGAGGCCGAAGTCCGCCATGACCGCCAAGGCGGACTGGGAGAATCCCGATCCGGCCTGGACGATGCCGTTCTCGTCCGCGAAGTCCGGGAAGGACTGGTAGGCCAGCTTCAAGTTGGCGCCCACTGCGATCCCGTAGAAATAGTACCCCGGGAAGAGGTGCACCGAGGCGTTGCCGATCAGGAGGGCTTCGGAATAGTAGCCCGAGGACAGGCGGTCCCCGTACTCGTTGTACTCCGTGAACGGGAGGTAGAGCCACTTTCCGCCCAGGGAAAACCCCGTACGTCCCAGGCGCAGGGTGTAGACGGCCCCCTCGATGCGGGTGTCCGCGATCCAGTTGTTGTGGTAGATGGAGAGTTCCGTGAAGTCCTGGACGGAGCTGGCGGAGGGGTTAAGTTCCAGGAAGGAGGAGTCCGCGGCCACGGCGGTATAGGCCATGCCCATGCCTTCCGCCAGGCCTCCCATGGGAATGCGGGTGATCAGCATCCGGGTGAGCCCGGCGTTCAGGTCGATGTCGAAGAGCGAGGCGATCGAATCATAGATCGAGGGCAGGCCCTGGGCCCCCGCCAGGACGGGGGCGACGGAGAGGAGTAGGGCGGCTGCAAGAGGTCGTGATCGCTTCATCTTCACCCTGAAGTATACTATAGTCGTATCGGCATTTCCACGCGTCCGCTTGCTCCTACATGGACCCTCTATTCCTGCCGAGAATGAAAGGGGCCGTGCCGCCCTCGACCCTCAAGGAACCGCCCCGTTCGGGGTATATTGTCCTGTGGAAGGAGGATCCCCCGCGTCCGATGGCGCGCAACCCGTTCCGCATCGCCCTGGGAGCCCTGCTCCTCCCTATCCTCCTCGCCCTCGCCGCTCCGGTCTTCGCCCTGGGATCCCGGGAGAACCCCCTGGCCGTGGCGGACCAGCTCATCAAGGAGCAGGAGTACAACCGCGCCATCGACGTTCTGCGGCAGTATATCCAGGCCAACCCGTCCGGGCTCGATCTGGCCCAGAGGCGGCTGAACCGCATCGCCGCCGTCCAGTCGGACTTCAACTTCACGGCCAAGGAGCTTCTGACGTCCTTCGTGGACGACCCGGCCAACGCGGCCAAGCACGCCGAACTGATCCAGCGCCTCCGGGATCTCATCCCCAAGCCGGGGGAAACAGAGAAGAGCTTCATCCAGTACGCCGAGCGGACCTCGATAAAGGTGCTCTGGGACCAGCAGCGCCTCCGGATCCTGGAGGAGGCCGCGGGCCAGGCCACCCGGGGGCTTTATGTGGATGCCGCCCGGACCAACGCCCGGGGCTTCACCCTGTACCGCCAGCAGTTCGACCAGGACTTCCGGGAGCTTGACGCGGAGGGGGTCAACCGCGCCTTCGCGGCGGTGGCGGAAGTCGAAGGGCAGATCGACCGTTTCGCGGGCCTCCAGGCGGAGCTGGCCTCCGCGCTTTCCCCGCTCCGGGAGGCCTTCGTCTCCGGGGATCCCGCCCGGATCGACGCGGCCCTGCCCGCCGCGGAAGCCGCCCTGGCCCGCCTGGCCGGTCTCCGTGCGGAGACCCTGGACGCGGGATATCTGCTGGAGAGCATAGCCCGGCTGTTCAAGAGCAAGGTTCCGGGCCTGGAAAACGACTTCTTCGTGCCCTTCGCGGCCAGTTTCATCCTGGGCAGGCCCCAGGCGGAGCGGGTCGAGGGCGTTTCCGGCGCCATGGCCGCCCAGTGGGCCGCCCTCTTCGATTCCGCCGGACAGGCCGCGGACGCGGCGATGGCGCGGCGGATCGCGGATTCCGAGGCCGCGTTCGCCGAAGGGCGCTTCCCGGATTCCGACTCGGGCTTCCGGGCTGTGCCCGCCCTGGCGGATCGGGCGATCCGGCTCCACGGACTGTGGAGCCTCTTCCTGCCCACGGACGTGACGGACCCCCCGAGCGCCTTCGGCAGATCCATCGTGTCCCTCCGGGGATCGGACTATCTTCGGCTTCAGCATCTCCGGGACACCTCGGCGGCTTCCGCGGGTCTGGCAGCCCTGCGGACCGAGCTGGCGGCTCAGGAAGCCCGGGAGCGGGAAACCGGCGCCGCCCTGGACGCGGCCCTGGCGGGGCCGGGATCCCCGGAGTCCGCCCTGGCGGGCGGCCTGACCGTCCTGCGGGGGCTCCGGACCCGGACCGCGGAGCTCCGGAAGGGCATTTCCGACCTGGAAACCGCGGCCAAGGCCCGGGGCGCGGAGCTGGCCCGGCTTTCCGCCTCGGGCACGGTCCTCCGGGGGGCACCGGAAATCCAGGCGGCCTTCGAGGGCCGCCTGGCCCGGTCCTCCGAGGCTGCGGCGGCCTTCGAGGTCCGCACCGTGGCCCTGGCCGCAAAGGCGGAGACGGACGTCCAGGGGTACCGCCTGAAGGCCCGGACCGAGGACATCGCCCGGGCCCGCGGGCTCTTCCAGGGTGTCGTCCCGGAAGGGGCCCCCGAGGGGTCTACGCCCCTTACCTACCCCACCCGCAGCCTCCAAATCCTGGCCGAGGCGGACCGGCTCCTCCAGGCCCTGCGCCGGGACGCCGCGGGCATCGCGACCCGGTATTCTTCGGAGCCGGCGCCCCTGTCCTCCGCGTCTGCGGTGACGGCCCAGGTCCAGCGGGCCCGGGCCCTGGACGCCGAGGCGGCTCGGCTGATCGAGGGAGGGACCGCCCTGGCCGCGGCCGCCCGGGACCGGCAGAGGCAGGCCCAGAGCAACCGCCTGGAAGCGGACCGCCGCCTGGCGGAGGCCCGGGCCGCCCTTGCCCGGGAGGACTTCGACACCGCCAAGGAACGCTTGGAGCGAGCCGCGGAACGATACCTGACCTCCCTGTCCTTCGAGGAGGATCCGGTCCTGAGGGCTCGGAGCGATGGAGACCTTCAATCTCTGGGCAACCAGATCGTGCAAGCGGAAGACGCACAGGTGGTTCGGGATACCCGCCGCTTCCTTGCGGAAGGCAAGGCCCTCTACAACGCCGGGGACTTCGCCCGGGCCGAGGAGGTCCTGCTCCAGGCCCAAGCCCGCTGGAGGACGACCCGCACCGAGCCAGAACAGGAGGTGGAC
>JBFZER010000142.1:0-11647 GCA_041306765.1 Spirochaetota bacterium
ACCCACGACCGGACCGAGGCCATGAGCCTTTCGGACCGGGTCATCGTCATGAAGGACGGGCGCATCCGCCAGATCGGATCCCCCTCGGCGATCTACGAGGACCCGGACTCCGTGTTCACGGCGGGCTTCGTGGGCAAGGTGGCCTTCTTCCCCGTGGCGGTGGAGGGCTTCGAGGGGGCCGAGTGCGTCTGCACCCTCCACGGCAAGACCGTGCGCGCCGGCAAGCGCGCCTCGGGCGTGGCTCCCGGGAAGCCCGGCATCCTCATGGCCCGCCCCGAGTCCCTGCGCCTGGGCGCCCCCGGCCAGGGGGTCGTGGACGGGACCGTCCGGCAGAACGTGTACCTCGGGTCCAGCGTGGAGACCTTCGTCACCACCGAGTACGGGGAGCTCCTGGTGCAGGTGGACGATCCCGCGGGCAAGCGCATCCCCGCGGAGGGCGAGGCCGTGTCCATCTCCTTCAACGAGGCCCGGGTCCGGGTTTTGCCGCCGGAGGCGGATTAAATAAATTCTTGGGGACAGAGCTTGGACGCAATCAGGACAAGCCTTGTCGCGCGTAATGGGGGTATGAGGAAGCCGCGTGAGCTTCGCGAAGGCGCTCGTTACCATGTGACGGCGCGGGCGAATCGGAAAGAGATGATCCTCGATTCGAGTGCGACCAAGGCTCTGTTCCTTTCGGTCGTTAAACGCGCCAAAGTGAAATATGCGTTCAGGATCGAGAATTTTTGCGTTATGGGGAACCATTTTCATCTCGTGATCGTGCCGGAGACTGGCGTGAGCCTGTCCGCGATCATGCAATGGATCATGAGCGTCTTCGCAATGGCGTACAATCGTATCCACGGCTACACGGGCCATGTCTGGGGAGAGAGGTTTTTCTCCCGGATACTTTCAGGTTTGCGGGAATTGCTCGCAGTATTCGCCTACATCGATGATAATCCGGTGCGGGCGAACCAGGTTGATGATCGTCGTGCGTGGCGGTTCGGGGGATTATGGCATAGCCGTACCGGGTGCCATGACCTTGTAGAAGAAGATCCTATCTGGCTGCGTCTGGTCTTCCCGGAACGAGGTCGACTCCTCCTCACGAGCTGAAACACAGATCAAAGCCTTCCTGTCGGAATGTACCGCGACCCCCGTGCCCGGGGATTCCAGATGGTCAGCAGGGTACTGTTGGCATCTTAAGCGGGGTCCAGGGGGGGAGCCCCCGGTCGTGCTTTGGCGTGAGGCCGCGTCGCGGCATCACGGCAACGAAGCCTTGCGGCTTCGTCGATGTACAGGGCCCGACGCCGGCGCAGTCTACAATCTCGACCGCTTCCGATCTCTTCCTTTGCGCCGGAGTCGGGCGCACCCGCGGTTCTATGCGGGAAGCGCCGAAGCTCGAGGGTGAAACCGCGCCGAGAGAATCTCCGCTCCCATGCCGGACCTCGATTCATTCGGAGATTCCCTCGGCGCGAAATCGTCGTTCGGCCTCGGCGCTTCCCGCTTTGTGCTCGCGGATGCTCCCCCTACTTTTCCGTGTCCGTCATCCCCGCGATGAACTGCTTCTGCATGATCACAACCACCAACGCGGGCGGGACCAGGGCCAGCATGGTGGTAGCCATGACGATCTGCCATTCGATCAATACATCCGCCCCCTGGATCATCCGGTTGATGCCGATGAGGAGGGTGTAATACTCCTGCTTGGTGGTTATAAGCAGGGGCCAGAGGTACTGGTTCCAGCCGTAGATGAACTGGATGACGAACATGGCGGCGATGGGGGTACGGGTCATGGGCACCAGGATGCGGCGGAAGAACTGCATGGCGTGGGCCCCGTCGATCTGGGAGGCTTCTGCGATCTCCCGGGGGACCGAGAGGAAGAACTGCCGGAACAGGAACACCGCCGTGGCGGACACGATCATGGGAAGAATAAGACCCGCGTAGGTGTTGAGCAGGCCCAGGTCCGAGATGACCTTGTAGGTGGGCATGATGCGGACTTCCACGGGGAGCATGAGGGTTATGAAGATGCTCCAGAAGCAGAAGGCCCTCATCTTGAAGTCGAAGAAGACGATGGCGTAGGCCGCAAGGAGGGACACGACGATCTTTCCGACCGCGATGCCCAGGGCCATGATGAAGGAGTTCTTCATCATGTTGAGGGCCGGGGAGCCCATGTTCGCGGAGCCTTCCAGGATCGCCCGGCGGTAGTTCTCCAGGAAGTGGGGTCCGGGGGTGATGGGCATGGGGGCCGAGAGGATTTCCTGGTTGGTCCGGGTGGAGGCGGTGAACACGAGCCAGATGGGGAAGAGGATCACCATCACGGCCAGGATCAGGAAGACGTGGGGCAGGATGCGCCGGAAACGGGAGTGTTCGGTCATGGTGCTGCCCCCTTAGTAGTTGACGCGCCGCTCGATGAAGCGGAACTGCACGACGGTGAGGCCTATGACCATGAGCATGAGGATCACCGACTGGGCGGAAGAGCCCCCCAGGTCCAGGTTCACGACCCCGTCCCTCCACACCTTGTACACCAGGATGGCCGTGGACTTGCCGGGCCCGCCCGCGGTGACCTGGTGGACGATGGGGAAGGTTTCGAAGAAGCCGTACACCAGGTTCATGACCAGGAGATAGAAGGTGGTGGGCGACAGGATCGGGAAGATGATTTTCCAGAACCGGCGGGCGGGGCCTGCCCCGTCGATGGCGGCGGCCTCGATGAAGTCGTTCGGCACGCTCTGAAGTCCCGCCAGGAAGAAGACGAAGTTGTAGGACATTTGGCGCCAGCTGGCCGCCAGGATCAGCAGGGTCAGCGCCTGCCCGGTATTGAGGAGGTGCTGCCACTCGTAGCCCAGCTTGTGCTTCAAGAACCAGGCCACCACCCCCACATTGGGGTTGAACATGAACAGCCACAGGACGCCGGCGATCAGGGTGGCCACGGCATAGGGCCAGATCATCATAGTCTTGTAGAACGAGGCGGCCCGGATCTTCTTGTTGGCCTGGACCGCCAGGAAGAGGGACACCGACATGGCCAGGACGGTCACGCTGACGGCGAAGAACACGGACACCCAGAAGGATTCGGCGTAGGCGTAGGACTCGTCGGTGAACAGCACCATGTAGTTCTCAAGTCCCACGAAGATGTAGCTCCCTCCGAAGGGATCCTGGAGGAAGAAGGACTGCCAGATGGCCTGGGCCGCCGGCCAGAAGAAAAAAATGAAGACGACGACCATCTGGGGGAGGACCAGCAGGTAGGGCAGGCCCTTGATCCGGAACTCGTATTGCTTAGCCATGGCATATCCCGATGTGGTTTGGGTCCGGGGCCGCGGTATCCGCGGCCCCGGCGAAGGACGCCCCGGCCTTGAAGGCCGGGGACAGGATCAAACTGGAATTACTTGTAGAGGCGTTCGAACTTCCGGAGTTCCGCGTTGCCGTCGGCGACCATCTTGGCCAGGCCGTCCTTGACGGAGATCTTGCCCGCCAGGATGTCCTCCCAGGTCTGGTCCTCGATCTCCCGGATGATGTTGAAGTTGCCGAACCGGATGCCCCGGGAGTTGCCCGTGGGGGCCTTGTTCAACAGCTGCTTGATCGCCACTTCGGGGCCGGGGTTGGCGTCGTAGAAGCCCTGCTTCTTGGTCAGCTCGTAGGCGGCCACGGTGATGGGCACGTAGCCGGTGCTCTGATGCCAGAAGGCCTGGATCTCGGGCTGGGAGAGGAATGTGAAGAACTTGGCCACGCCCTTGTAGTCCTCCTTCGGCTTGCCGTTGAAGACCCAGAGGCTGGCGCCGCCGATGATGGTGTTCTGGGGAGCGTCCTTGACGTCCGGGTAATAGGGAAGGCGGGCCACGCCGAAATCGAACTTGGCGGTGTTCTTGAAGTTCCCGTACCCTCCGATGGACTCGAAGTGCATGCCCACGGTGCCGGAGGTGAACAGGGGGTTGGCCTTGTTTTCCCGGCCGCCGTAGATGAAGGTCTTGTCCTTGGAAAGCTCATAGATCGTCTCGAAGTGCTTGACCGTGAGGGGGGTGTTGAACACCAGCTCGGTATTGAGGCCGTCGAAGCCGTTGTTCTTGGTGCCGAAGCTCTGGTTGTGCCAGGCGGAGAAGTTCTCAAGCTGGATCCAGGAGATCCAGTTGGTGGAGAATCCGCCCTCCATGCCCGAGGCCTTGAGCTTCTTGGCGACTTCGAAGAATTCCGGCCAGGTGACCGGGGGTTTTTCGGGGTCGAGGCCGGCCTTGCGGAAGGCGTCCTTGTTGTAGTACATGACCGCCGTGGAGGAGTTGAAGGGCAGGGAGAGCATCTCGCCCTTGGAGGTGGAGTAGTATCCGGTGATCGTGGGGATGTAGACCTTGGGATCGAACTTCTCCCCCGCGTCCTTCATGAGCTTGTAGGCCGGGTAGACCGCGCCTCCGGCATTCATCATGGTGGCCGTGCCCACCTCGTAGACCTGGATGATGTGGGGGGGCTGCTTGGCCCGGAATGCAGCGATGCCGGCGTTCATGGTATCGCTGTAGGAGCCCTTGTACATGGGGACGACCTTGTAGGCCGTCTGGCTGTCGTTGAATCGCTTGGCCAACTCTTCCACCATCTGGGCATTCTTGCCCGTCATGGCGTGCCACCAGTCGATCTGGATCTGCGCGAAAACCGTAGAGGCGCAAAGGACGAGCGCGAGCATCAGCAGGGAAAACCGTTTCATGCTAGAGCCTCCTGTTCGTTGTACCCGCCATTAGGGGCGGGAGAGCACCTACCAGTGTACGTCCGGTTTGTTTGCCGCGCAACAGAATTGTGTAAGGAATCAGCGCACCCCGGGATGAAACCGGGGATGGCGCGCAACCGGAGCCCGACTCAGGCTTCTGCAGGTCCGAAGGAGGTTTAGCGGACCTTGACGAATACGACCTTCCCCAATCCAATATACGCGCTCCCGCCCTTGGCCAGGCTGAAGACGCTGAGCACTCCGTAACTCTGCCGCTGGTAGGCGGAGGCTGCGACGGTGGCCATGCCTTTTCCGATGCCGCCCAATGCCTTTCCCAGGGTGCCCGAAGGCGCGGATGCCGCGGCCTGCTTGCCGTACCAGGAGGCAAAGTCCTGCTTGGTGGGATTCGTCACGAACAGCAGGGCCAGGATGATCGCGATGAGGACGAGGGGCATGAGGCTTTTCATGGAAGCTCCTTTAGGGCGGCAAGGCCCTGGAGAAAGATAGTACAGTGTTACGAAGATTGTGAAGTCCTCCCCATCCGGCCTGGAAAAAGATGAATCGAGGGTCCCGTACACAATTGATGCCTATCCCGGGTCACCCGTCACAAGCTTCGTAACACCAGCCTGCCGTATCGACAAGGGCGGGGGCGGCCGCTATGCTCTAGCCATGGATCTCGACCTGAGTCCCGGCGCGCGGGTGCTGGTGGATTCCTCCGCCCTCGTCTACCTGGTGGAAGACATCCCCCGGCGCGGGGCAGCCGTGTCCGCATTCCTGGACCGGGTGCGGGCCGGGGGCGGGAAACCCTTCGCATCCGTGTTGGTGATGACCGAACTCCTGGAGCGCCCCCTCGCCCGGGGGGACCGGGATCTGGCCCTGAGATACCGGCGGTTTTTGGCGGATTCTTCCCTCCTTGTCCTGGTTCCCGTGGACGTTGAGGTTGCGGAGAGGGCGGCCCGGGTTCTTTCGGAGGGCACCTTCGATCCCCGGTCCCGCAGGCTTCCCGGGCTGCGCCCGGGGGATCCCGGCTCCTCCCGATTCGGGGTGTCCTTCGCGGATTCCGTGCACCTGGCCACGGCTTTGGTCCACGGGGCGGAGGCGATCCTGACCAACGATGAGGCCTGGCGCGACGTCCCGGAAGCTCCGCCGGTCTTCCTGGTGGACGAGATCGCGGCAGAGTTCCGATGACCCTGAGCCCCGACAGCCCGGGTGCCCTGCTGACCGCGGAGCGCTCGGGAATCAACCTGTACTCGGAACGCTCTCTCCACGACCAGGTGAAGCGACTCCTTGCCCGCCCCGGGGACCGGATCGAGGCGGTCGTGGCCGGCCGGGTGGTGGACCTACTCCGGACCGACGGCGGGGTGGTGGAGGTCCAGACCCGCCACCTCTACGCCCTTCTTCCCAAGGTTCGCGCTCTGGCGGGGGCGGGAATGCCGGTATGCGTGACGCATCCAATACCGGAGCTGCTCCGAATCCAGCGGAAAGACCCGGCGACGGGCCTCGTCGTATCGACCCGGAAAAGCCCCAAACGCGGCGACATCTGGAGCCTGTTCGACGAATTGGTAAGGGCGCCAGGCCTGATCGCCCTGCCCGGGGTTTCCGTGGAAGCCCTGATCGTCCGGGCCACGGAGACGCGGGTCCGGGATGGAACGGGCTCCTGGCGCAGGAAGGGCGACAGGACCGAGGATCGATTCCTGGATGAAATCGTCTCGGCATTCCGTTGGGAGACCCGGGAGGAGTGGCTGTCCCTCATCCCCCCGGACCTTCCGGAGCCATGGAACTCCGAGACCCTGGGTGAAGCCCTGGGGATCCCGCCCTTGCGGGCGAGGAAGGTCTTGTACTCCTTTGCCCGGGCCGGGCTTCTCCGGGAGGAAGGCCGGGACGGACGGCGGAAACTCTACCGGAGGGCGGTTAGTTAGGACTCAGGACTCAGTGGAAGCCAGCAGAGGCCGGGCCGCCATTGTCCAGCCAATCCTCGAGCCGCGTCAGGGACGCGGGCATCGAAGCCCGGCCGAAACCGACCCGGAAGTACCGGGAGTCGTAACCGTAGAAAGATCCCGGGAGGATCAAGACCCCCGTCTCCCGCACGAGCCGTTCGGCCACCGCCTCCGAGTCCGCCGGGAAGGCCAGGCGGGGGAACGCCACCGAGGACCCCTCCGGCTCCGTCCAAACCGCGAACTCCGAGCGTGCCGCGAAGAAGCGCCTAAGCAGGGCCAGGTTGTCCGCCATGATGCGCCGGTTCCGGTCCACCAGGGCCGGGAGGTGCCGGACCGCGGACTCGGCGATCACCTCGCTGGGGCCGGAGGAGCAGATGGAGTTGTAGTCCTTGACGACGGCCACGGCGTCCAGGATGTCCGCCCGGCGGGTAGCCAGCCAGCCGATCCGGAGCCCCGCAAGGCCCGCGTGCTTGGAAAGGACGTCCAGGGCCACCCCGTTCTCGTAGGCATCCCGGATCGAGGGCAGGCGCCGGGCGGGATCGCGCTCCAGGCGGCGGTAGACCTCGTCCATGAGTACCACGGCCCCGACGCGACGGGCGGCGGCCACGATCGCGTCGAATTCCGCCTTTGTCGGGAGGCCCCCGGTGGGGTTTTGGGGGGCGTTGAGCACGATGAGCTTCGGGTCCGGGCCCGAGCGGAGGATGCGTTCCAGATCGCCGGGATCCAGGGCCCAGCGGCCCCCGGCCTCCCTCCACTCCCAGGGCAGGACCTCGCAGCCCAGGGCCCGGGGGATCTCCGCCAGGGACTGGTAGCAGGGGACGTTGACCACCACCCGGTCCCCCTTGGACAGGAGGGCCAGGCAGAGGTTCAGGATGGCCTCCTCCGCGCCGGCATGGACGAGGATCTCCTCCGGGGAGGCCCCGGGGTACTCCCCGGCTATCGCTTTGCGGAGGGAGGGTGCGCCCCGGGTCTCGGTGTAGCCCAGGCGCAGGGAGGAAAGGCGTTCCGGAAGTCCGGGATCCAGGGCCGCGAGGTCCGCCACCGATACGCTCTCGCAGTCGGAACAGCACAGGAGGTGGGGGGCCGAAAACTCCCAGCGGGAGAAGAAACGCTCCAGTTGGAAGGGTTCGAAAAACGCCATGCCGCGCCTCAGGCCTCGGGCAGGGTGTAGTCCGCCAGGAAGGTGGACAGCTCGGCCTTGTCCTGGACGCCCAGCTTCTTGTACGCCCGGGCGAGGGTGTTCCGGACCGTGGACTCGGACACCTCGAACTTCCCGGCGATCTCCTTGACGTTCAGACCCCTGGCCAAGGCCAGGATGTAGACGGCCTCGGTATCCGCGAGTCCCTTGGCCTTGAGGTCCAGGAGGGGCTTGGGCTGTTTCAGGTAGACGACGATCTGGTCCTTGTACAGGATGTAGAGATAGAGCAGGAAGGCGGTTACGAAGAAGATCGGGGTCAGGGACAGCTCTTTGTGTCGTCCCGATCGGATGGCCGCGAAGAGTTCCCACCCGTACAGGTAGACGCCCAGGCTCACGATCTTGACGATACGGTGCCGGTCGAAGAACCCGATCTTGAAGAGAAGAAGGACAGCCATCACGAAAAAGCCCAGGCCGTAGAAGGAGTCATGGGAGTCCAGGAAATTGATGGGCGCAATAAGCAGGAAGATGATCGGCTGGATCATATAGAGCTTCCGGCTCCGGGCGCTGATGTAGAACAGGAACGCGAGGAGGAACTGTAGCCCGATGTAGGGATGGGTCATCGTCTTCACGAAACCCCAACCCCTCATCATCCAGACCCAGATCATGAGCATGCCGCCGCCCACGAAGACCAGGGCCGTGAATTTCCCGATCCGCTCGAGCGGATTGACCGCTTTTTTCGCGTTATCCATCCCAGAATCCCCTCAAGGACGCCTCGTCGGTGCTGATGATCGCGTCCAGTTCCGGCACCTTGGCGGAGGCCGCCTCGGCCTTGAGCCTTGCCCGGACTTCCTCGGCCTTCCACGCCCCGGAGTTCAGGGGGTTGTACTCCCCGCCGGCCGCGTCCTTGACCCTATCTTTCTCGTACCCCCCGAGCATCAAGAGGCCCAGGAGGGCCATGCCCTTGCGGAGGACCGCCGGGTCCCCGCCGGGGAAGCGTCCGATCGGCTCCAGCCGGGCCAGGGGCTCCGCGTCGTCCGCCGGGGTATGGTCGAAGACCTTCCTCGATCCGCCCCGGCTGGCCAGGACGAAGACCGCCAGGTGGGCCAGGGCCGTACGCTCGGGATTCCGGCACTCCGCCAGGTAGGGCAGGGCGCCGGTGATGCGCGCCGCCCGGGAACCCGCAAGCCGGGAGCGCTCGGAGTCGTCCATCCGGAAGGCTTCGGTTACCGAGGCGACTAAGCGGTCCCAATCGGCGTCGCTGACCTTCATAGGAGGGAGTATACCATGCGGAAACGAGCCGTCAATAGAGATATTTGGGCGCGTCTACAACGTGTAGACGGAAGTTTCCGCCCCATGGAGTGCGAAAAAAAGTTTGTAGACAAATGTCTACAGGCATATTAAACATTTCAACTTGCGAACCGCGCGGGTAGGTGGTACCCTTTTATCTATAAATAATGCATTACAATGAACAGAGATCCCTTGAATCATGTGTAAATGAACAAAGAAAACCATTAATAAAAATTTCAAAATCTTGGTATATATGAGAAGGCGCCGAAGGAGACGCCTTCTCCGTACCGGGATGCGGATCGTTACTTCAGGAGTTCCATGCCCTCGAACTTCCGATACAGAGCCAGTTCCTCGAAGATCTGACGGTAGGGAGCCGCGTCCCCTGCGATCGTCTCCGCCAGGATCTTCCCGAGCCCCGGCCCCAGCATGAAGCCCTGGCCGCACATGCCCACCGCCAGGAGGAGATTTTCAGGCTCCCGGGGATACCCCACTATGGGCAGGCCGTCCGGGGTCATGGGATAGCAGCCCCGCCAGGTCCGGCGGACCTTGAGGTTCCGCAGGCGGGGGTAGAGGGCGACCATCCGCCCCACGCAGTGGGGCAGGAAGGCGGAGGTGTTGTCCGTGTCGGTCCCCCAGATCTGGGGTTTGGGGGTGATGCAGAAGATCACCTGGCCGGTGCCGGCCTGGTAGAAGTAGTAGTTCCCGGACCGTTCGTCCCCCCGCATGTCCACGACCATGGGTTCCATGAAGCGCCGGACCGGCTCGGTGACGCCCCCTTCGTGGAGGTCCGGGTGCACGGGAAGCTCGAGCCCCGCCAGGTTTCCGATGCCGGAGGCCTCGGCCCCGGCGGCGTTCACGAAGGTCCCGGCCGAGTACTCGCCCGAACCGGTCCGGACGCTCCGGATCCGGCGGCCCTCGATCCCGAAGCCCGTGACGGTCTCGCCGAAACGAAATTCCGCGCCCGCGTCCAGGGCCAGCTTGTGGAAGGCCGTGGAGGTCATGAGGGGGGAGGCGAAGCCGTCCCCGGGGCTGTAGGTCCCGCCCCGGAGGCCCTCGGGATTGAGGCCCGGCGAGAGCTCCAGGACCCGGTCCGGGGAGATCCAGTCGATGTCCAGGCCCGCGGCCTTCTGGACGACCAGGAGGTCCCGGAAGGACTTCTCCCGCTCCTCGTCGTAGGCCACGAACATGTAGCCGCCCTGGTGCCACTCGATGTTGATGCCGTGCTCTTCCTTCATGCTCCGGGCGATGTCCAGGGACAGAAGGCCGATCCGGATCTTGGCGGGATCCGAGTGGGTGGCCCGGATCCCCCCGATGGCGGCCCGGTTCTGGCCCCGTCCCCAGGAGGGTTCCTTGTCCAGGACCAGGACCGAAAGTCCTTTCTTGGCGCAGTAGTAGGCCAGGGGCACGCCGATGCTTCCGGCGCCCAGGATCGCGACGTCGCAGGTCTTCACAGGGGCCTCCCGGCGGTTTCGTTGATCAGGTCCTTCATGGGGATCTCCAGGGCCAGGGGCCGCAGGGTGCCCGGGGTGGTCCGGTCGGGATCGAGACCCGCCTTCCGGAAGACCTGGGGCAGGAGGACCGAGCAGGTCTTGGATCCGCAGGCCCCCATGCCCACCCGCAGGGTCTTGAGCTGGTTCACGTCGGTGACGGCGTTCTCCCGGATGAAACGGACGATCTCGCCCACGGTGATCCGCTCGCAGCGGCAGACGACCGCGTCGTCCGGCAGGTGCTCGAAGTGCGGCGCCGGCAGGGGCCGGGTGGCCGCCTCGGACTGGACCCGGATGCCGATGGCCTTGGGGGCGTTGGCGCGGCTGACCTTGAGGGTCAGGATCCAGGTGCGGTACTTCCGGTTGAAGACCTTCTTAAGGAGTACCGCGTCCTCCAGGAAGACGCCCTCCTGGTCCAGGACGGGCAGGCGGGCCCCGGGTTCGAAGTCCGCCCGGAACTCGAAGGGCAGGACCACTTCGGCCCATCCCTCGTCGATCCGGCGCATGAGGGACATGGCCAGGCCCGGGCAGGCGGCCACGCAGACCGTGCAGCCCTTGCAGGAAGAGCCTTCGAAGTAGGGCAGGTCCATGATGCTGCCCTTGCGCTCCTTGAGCTGGATCGAGTGGGTGGGGCACACGGTGGTGCAGGGGTTGCAGGGGATCTCCTCGGTGCAGAAGAAGACGGGCCTCCAGGACTCCGTCGGGACCTCCTCGTCCCGGCAGATGTTGTCCCCGGGCCGGGACTTCAGGACCTCCCGCTTGGCCAGCCAGGACTCGTCGATGTCCACCTTCTTCCCCAGGAGCTTGGCCAGGCTCAGGGCCGCGATCCGGCCCCCGAACATGGCGCTGGAGGCCTCCGCGATCTCCTCCGCGTCTCCGGCGGTGACCGCCAGGAACCCGAAATCGATCGCCTGGCGGTAGAACTCGTCGCAGGGGGACAGGCCCGCGGCCACCAGGACCGTGTCCACCTCGTAGGTCCGGGCGGTGGACAGGATCGGCCGCCAGTCCTTGTCCACCTCGGCCACCGTCACCCGCTCCACCTTGCCGTTCCCCTCCACGGACACCACCGTGGTGTTCAGAAAGACCGGGACGCCCATGCGGACGATCTTGTCCGCGTGGACCTTGTAGCCGTTGACCTTGGGCAGGATCT
>JBFZER010000143.1:0-3034 GCA_041306765.1 Spirochaetota bacterium
TGGCCCCGATCGGGCCCCTGGACCCCCTGTTCACGAATCCCCTGGTATCCGTCCTGCCCCGGCTTTTCATCGGATTGGCGGCCTGGGCGGTTTACGCTGCCTTCCGGGGCAGGTTCCGTCCCGTCGCGGCCGCTTTGGCCGGGGCTGTCGGCAGTTTCGTGAACACGGCCCTGGTACTGACAATGCTGGGCCTCACCGCGGCGGTCCAGATCAGCGGGGTGTTCGGCGTGGAGCCCGGAGCCCTGCCTGCGGTCCTGGCGGGGATCGCCGTGTCGAACGGACTTCTTGAGGCGGCGGCCGCGGCGGTGTTCACCTCGGCCATCGTGAGCGCCTGGAAGGGCCTGGAGGGCGCGTCCGGCAAGGCCCGTCTGGCCCGGGAGGAGGGCGACGGGAAATGATCGCCGCCGTGGACGCCCGGAACCGCACGATCCGAGTCGGCCTTGGCGACACCGAGGGCGAAGGAGTCCGCTGGCGGGCCCGCTTCTGCCTCGGGGCCGACCCCTTCCGGAGCGCGGAGGAGTACGCCTGGGCCCTAGCGGGACTCTGCGAGCGGCACAGGGTCGATCCCGCCGGGGCGGACCGGGTCATCCTCTCCTCCGTAGTCCCCTCCCTGACACCCCGGCTCCGCTCGGCCTGCTCACAGGCCTTCGGGCCCGGCGGCGCGGCGAAGGATGACCGGGTCCTGGTCGTGGGTCCGGGAATCCGCACGGGGATGAAGATCCGCACCGACATCCCGGGGGAGGTGGGCTCGGACCTGGTATGCGACGCCGTCGCCGCCTACGCCCGGCTGGGGGCCGCCTGCGTAGTTGTGGACTTCGAGGCCCTGCTCACCTTCACCGCCGTCAACGGGGAAGGGGAACTCCTGGGGGTCGCCATAGCCCCGAGTCCCCAGGCCGCCGCGGAGAGCCTCCGGGCCAATGGGGCCCAGCTTCCCCAGGTGCGCCTGGAATCCCCGGGCCGCGCCATCGGCAGGAACTCCGCCCAGTCCATACAGTCCGGGGTGCTCCTGGGCTACGCCGGTCTGGTGGACCGCATGGTTTCCCTGTTCCGCGGGGAGCTGGGCTGCCCGGCCGCGGCAGTGGGCACGGGGGACGAGATCGGGCTGGCCCTGGCCCCCGAGGGGGGCTTCGCCTTCTTCGACCCCTGGCTGTCCCTGGAAGGGCTGGCCGCGCTGGAAGCGAGGAACCGCTAGCGCGAGCCGCTGCACGGCTCGCGGCGACGAGGCCTGCGGCTTCGTCGAATTCCGCGGAGGGCATATCACGGTATGCTCCGGGCAGGTACAAGGCCTGTCGCCTACTTCTCTTAAACTTGCTCGATACGTAGAATGGGAGCGGTGCCCCGGGGGCATGGAAAGGAATTCTGTATCATGGACGAAGTCTTCGCCGGGTTCGCGGCGGTCGGCTACCGGCAGTTCATCATGTACGCCATAGGCGGCGCCCTGATCTGGCTGGCGGTCAAGAAGGAATACGAGCCTATGCTCCTGCTGCCCATCGGATTCGGGGCCATCCTGACCAACCTGCCCCTGTCCTTCGCCGTCGGAACCGCCGCGGAGCCGGGCTTCCTCAGGATCCTTCTGGATGCGGGTATCATGACCGAGCTCTTTCCGATCCTCATCTTCATAGCCGTGGGTGCCATGATCGACTTCGGACCCCTGTTCAAGAACCCCCTGATGATATTCTTCGGTGCCGCCGCCCAGCTGGGAATCTTCGCGACCGTGCTCCTGGCCGTGGCCCTGGGCTTCGACCTGAAGGTCGCAGCCGCCATCGGCATCATCGGCGCCGCGGACGGACCCACGAGCATCTACGTGGCCAAGAGATTCGCCGTGGAGTACCTGGGACCCATCTCCGTGGCCGCCTACTCCTACATGTCCCTTGTGCCCATCATCCAGCCCCCGGTCATCCGCCTCCTGACCACGAAGAAGGAGAGGACCATGCGGATGGAGTACCGGGAGGAGCCGGTGCCCCGGCGCCTCAAGATCCTCTTTCCCATACTGGTCACCATGATCTCCGGCTTCGTGGCCCCCATCAGCGTGCCCCTGGTGGGTTCCCTGATGTTCGGCAACCTCATCCGGGAGTCCGGGGTCCTGGAGCGCCTCTCCCAGACCGCCCAGAACGAGCTGGCCTACCTGGTCACCCTGCTGCTGGGGATCACCATCGGATCCACCATGAGCGCGGAAGCCTTCCTGCGCCGGGAAACCCTGCTGATCCTGGGCATGGGGCTTGCGGCCTTCGTCTTCGACACTGCGGGGGGTGTGCTCTTCGCCAAGCTCCTGAACCTCTTCCTGCCGAAGGAAAGGCGCGTGAATCCCATGATCGGGGCCTGCGGCATCTCGGCCTTCCCCATGTCCGCCCGGGTCATCCAGAGGATGGCCCAGGAGGAGGAGCGGGGGAACATCATCCTCATGCAGGCCGTGGGCGCCAACGTCGCGGGTCAGCTGGGGTCGATCATCGCGGGGGGCATGGTCCTGGCCCTGGTGCCCCTGCTGGCGCGGTAGGAGGAAACCGGCATGGAGACGATCCTGGAAACCCTGAGAGCCTCGGGAACCCTGGGGAAGGCTGCCGGCCTGGCCGTCTTCGGGATGGCCGGGGTGTTCGCCACCCTGTTCCTGTTCTTCCTTCTGATCAAGGTCCTCGAGGGCTTGTCGAAAAAGTAGGAAGGGCGGCATGTTTCTGTTGACAGAATCTCGATCCCGGTTTGTAATGGAGGGGAGGGCGGCGCGGTCGGGTAAGCGTCCGCTCTCTCGGAGCGGCTGTACGTCTCTCCGACACCTCCTTGTGGTCATGTAAAAATGTTTGGGGCACATTCAGTCAACTCAAGCGGCCCCGTCGGGCATGGCCGGTCGATTCGTCGACCGGCCAATTTTTTGCCTCCCTACGGGGCGGCCTTCACCCGTCGGGCCAGTTCCCGGCCGCTCTCGTGGAGGCTTTTCAGGGTTTCCGGACCCGCCCCTCCGGCCCACTCCACGGATTCCAGGCAGTTCCATTTCAGGGGGACGATCAGCTCGTCGTATTCCTTTTTCGCTCCCCCGACCCAG
>JBFZER010000144.1:0-9560 GCA_041306765.1 Spirochaetota bacterium
CGGTGAGGCGGAAACTCGCTTCCAGCCGGGCGCCGATCTCGTACAGCCCGTAGGAATCGCCGTTGTATTCGGGAATCCGCCCCAGACCCGCGAAGACCGAGGCCCCGGCGGACAGACGCTCGAAGAGCCGGGCCGTGAAGCCCAGCCCCGCGGCGCCTCCGACGTAGAGCACAGATTCCGACGATTCCAGGCGCAGGGACGTCACCCCCGCCCGCGCCAAGGCCCGGACGAAGGGGAAGGGCGCCCAGGAGAGCTGGGCCGCGGTGCCCGCCGCCCAAGCCACGTCGGAATCGGGATCCAGCGCCTTGGGCATCCACGCGTCCGCGGAAAAGGTAACCGAGATTCCGGTTCCGTGCTTCCGCCGGGCCTCCGCCGTCCCGCCCGGGTCCGCCGCGCTTGCTCCGTCGGCCGCGGATCCCTGGGCTGCCGCGGCGGCGGCGCCGAGGGCGGAGAACACGGCCGTCAGGCGGACGGCCCCCCCGCGGGGCTTCACGGCTCGGCCCCCCGCCGGTACGTCATTCCTCGTCCCAGACCATGGAACCGCCCCGGTCCGCGGCGGCGGACGCCCGCGCCGAGGATCCGGAGATGCGGGCGGACAGGTAGCCGTAGGTCTCCGCGGTCTTCGGGTCCAGTTCCACGGCCTTTTGGAAGAAAGAATCCGCTTCCTCGAAGCGGTCGAGTTCGTAGAGGGCCCGGGCAAGGCCGATGATCGAGGCCAGGTGCCCCGGACGCTCCGCCGCGGACTTCTCGAACCAGGCGGCGGCGGCTGTGAAGTCGCCCAGGAGATAGGCCACGTTGCCCAGGTTGACGGAGGCTCCGAGGAAACCGCGGGCTTCGGCGGCCTTGAACTCCGCCAGGGCCTCGGCGTACAGCCCGTACCGGGCATACAGAACGCCCAAGGAGTTGTGTTGCTTGCCCGTGCCGCCCTCGGGGCCGAAAGCCGCACGGAGGGCCTTTTCCCGGGGTCCGATCTCCTTGGCTACCACCAGGGCAATGGTGCTCTCGAAGGCGGAGCGGACCTGCTCCTCCGAGGGTTTTCGGGTCACCGGAGATATGCCCGGCACGCCCACGGGGGGATAGCGTCTCCAGGCTTCCGCCACACGGAAAAAGGATTCCCGGGCCGCAGGATTCTCCCGAATCAGGGCGGCTCCTTCGCTCCAGGCCCGCAGGAACCCGTCCCTGAACAGGGTGACCCGTAGGGGCACCCAGGCTTCGCCCCCGGCAAACAGGAAGTCGCCGGCGTCGGGGAGGGCGCGCCGAATCTCGGCCTCGTCCCGGCTCAGGCGGAACGCCGCGAGGACCTCCTGTTCCAGGGGTATCAGGGCGGCGGGTATGCCAACGGATTCCAGTTCCGAGGCCAGGAGGACCGCGATGTCGTCCGAGTCGCCTCCGCGGTAGGCCAGGGTCTGGTAGGGGTATTGGACGTAGTCCAGGCCCTTTCCGTCTCCCCGCATGCGGGCATACGGGGTCTGGGGGTCCGCCGCCCAGGCTATGCCGGACAGGCGCAGCCCTTCGAAGAGCCCCAGCCCGTACTGGAGTTGTGAGTCGATCTCCACCCGGGCCCGGGATCGGACGATACCCGCCAGGTACTTGCTGGAGTCCAGGACGGCCGGGTCGTTGGGGCTGGCGAAGGAAGCCAGGATCGCCGGATCCTCCCAGGTCAGGGCGTTCCGGTTCAGGATGGAAATCGTGGTCTCCGCGGCCGCCTGCCGTTTTTCCCCGAGAAGTTCGTAGACGATGATGATGCGGCCGGGCACCTTGACGTTTTCGGCCACGGTCATGACCTGGTCGGAGAAACCCGCAAGCAGGACGGCTTCGGCGGTCGCGCCCTTACGGAGGTAGGGGATGCGGGCGCACACGGCGGGGCCCGAGGAATAGCCTTCCGCCTCGAAGCGGATCTCCACGTTGCGGATCTCCGCGCTCTCGGCGTTGCGGATGACCAGGGTGCCAAAGGGGCTGTCTCCGTATTTCCGGGCCAGGACGGGGAAAACGGGGGCCGAATCCGCGAATTCCAGGACGGCCTTTCCGGCGATACCCTTCGTGGACAGACCGAACTTGACGGCGGCTGAGACGGAGAGCCCCCGGAAGAAGGATCCCCCTGCGCTCATCATGTCCACGTAGGACGCCTCTCCCGAGACGGTCAGCCGGGGGGTGATTCGGTACCCCGCGTCCATTCCCAGTTTCCAGAAGACGTTACCGGTCCGGGCGGTCTCGACGCCCCCCGAGTAGGAACCCATGTAAACGCCCCCGCCCGCCGCGGCGCCGACTCTGAGCCGGGGCAGGGGGTGGAGGAAGAATCCGAGCCCGGCTCCCGCGGATGCCAAGGTGATCGTCCGGTCCAGGGAACTGGCCGCGGGGGCTACGAAGTGTACGTCCAGTCCGGCGTATGGGGCCAGGAAGCCCAGATATTCCAGGCTGGCCTTGGCGGAGAATCCCCCGCCCAGCCCGAAGGTGTCCGCGTCGGCCAGGGGCACCAGGAATCCGGGAGCAAGATCGACTCTGAAATCCTGGGTTCCCGCAGGTGCAGCCAGCAGTGCAGCAAGGCAGAGAACGAGCGTCGATGTTCGGGCACGGTGAGGATATGGACTCTGACCGCGAGCTTGTCGCCCTGTTTCCATCGGACGGGCTCCATCGCGAATCGCGGGATAACTACATATAAGTATACCCCGTGCCGGGGGCTTTGCCTACGAAAACCGTGTCCCAGGGCATCCCGCGGTTTATTCTGGAAATCGTATGATCCAACGTGTTCCGGGACCGCGGTCCAGCTTCCAGGTTCCCCGAATCTGCTCGCAGAGGGATCGGATCAACTGGAAACCCAATGTGGGGCTCCGTTCCGGATCGGAGTCCGGGGGCATGCCCGCGCCGTTGTCGGACACGTCCAGGACCACGAACCCTTCGGAATCCCGGGCCGCGCGGACCCCGATGCGGGGGGACACGAAGCCGGAGGGGAAGGCGTACTTCAAGGAATTCGTGAGGATCTCGTTCAGGATGAGCCCGCAGGGAATCGCCTTGTCGATGTCGAGCTCGATGCGGTCCAGGCGGAGTTCGAGCTCCGGCTGGACGTATCCGACCGAGTAGGTGGACAGGAGCCAGTGGATGATCGTCTCCCCGTACTCCGCCAGGTCGACATGGGCCAGGTCTCGGGAACGATAGAGAAGTTCGTGGATGCCCGCCATGACGTGGATGCGGTTGATCGACTCCGTGAAGAGATGGGCCTGATCCGGCACGCTGGAGGACTTCAGGGACAGAAGGCTCATCACGACCTGGAGGTTGTTCTTGACCCGATGATGGATCTCCTTGAGGAGGATCTCCTTCTCCCGCAGGCTGGCCTCGGTCCTCTCGGCGGCCCGTTCGGATTCCGTCCGGTCCACGTAGGTGACCACGTAGCGGCCGGCGATCAGGGCGGCTCGGCCTTCCACGGTCCGGAAGGACCCGTCCTTGCAGGCCAGGCGGCCGCGGAACGGAGCATTCGGGCGGGAACCGGCCATCAGGAGGCCCACGTATCGCCCCCAGAAGGATTGGACCTCCGCCCGGTAGGAGGGGTCCGGGTATATCTTCGTCCACCATTCCTCGGCTGTGCCGATGTCCTCCCGGGTCCAGCCGAAGAGTTCGGTGAACGTGCGGCTCATCAGACCCAGACCCAGATCCTCCTTCAGCAGGATCACGGGCACGGGCAGGAAGTCCAGGGTGTCCAGGAGCCGACGCTCGTTTTCCCGCAGCCGGGATTCCCGCTCCCCGATGGCCCGGCCCATGGTCGCAAGGTTCGCCGCCAGGAGGGAAAAATCCCGGAAACCATTGTACTCCAGGGTGGAGTCCGTCCGACCCTCGGTTATATCCCGGGAGAATCGGACCAGGGCCGCTATGTCCCGGCGTACGAGCCGGACGCTGCCCAGGATGAGGGGAAGGGAAAAGATCGCATACGCCGCCAGGACCAGGATCAGGGAGATCCGGAAGGCGCGGAGGGAGGCGTAGACCCGTGATGCCGGCTCCGAGACTACGACCGTCCAGCCCGAGGCGCCGACCGCGGCGGCCCAGGACAGGAGATCCTCGGTGCCCCCACGTCTCGTGACCGCGGCGCTGCCGGTCCCGGACTTCCGATCCCGCTCCCGGAACCAGGATTCCAGGGCCGCGATGTCCTCACGGCCTGACAGGGGGAGTTCCGAGTTGTGGGCCACGAAGGCACCCCGATCATCCACCACGTAGATGGACCTCGTACGGCCGGAAGGGAGCCCCGACAGGAACACCCCCAGGAACCCGAGGTCGATGTATCCGATGGCGACACCGTCCGGAAGGGGGCGGGCGAGCACGGCCGCGGGGGCGTATCGGGCGCCGGACACGAAGGGCCGGGATACGAAGTCCAATCCGGTCTTGAGGGGAATCCGGAAGTAATCCCGGGTTGAGAAATCGAAACCCGCCTCGCCGGATCCTCCGGACGCCCGGGTCACCCTGCCCGCCGGGTCCGCGAACAGCACCGTGTCGAAGGCGGGGTAGGCCTCGCGCAGGAGGTTGACGCCCTCCCCGCGGAATTCCCGGGAACCGAGGAGCGAAAGGCCCGCGAAGTGCAGTTCCAGGAATCCCGAGATCTCGTGGGCTACGCTCGCGGCAAGCAGGACGTTCGATTCCTCGGCCCGCCGGGTCAGATCGGACCGCACGAATCGTTCCAGGGATAAGCCCATGATCGCGAGGGATGAGAGGACCACCGCGCTGAGCAGGGTGCCCAGGAACGAAGTGACCCGGAACCTCTCTCGCACCGGTCAATCCTCTCTGTCCAGGACGACGAAACGGCCTCCCACGATCCTCTTCAGGTAGAGGGGACGCGAGGCGTCCCCGAATTCATCCATGCGGATGGTCCCCAGGGTGCCGTCGAAGGATCGTATCTGGCCGAGGGCGCTCCGAAGCCGCTTCGGATCTCCACGGGCGGCCTTCAATCCCTCGACCAGGAAGAGCAGGGAGTCCCAGGTCTCGATGGCTCCGTAGCCCGGGGCGGAACCGAAGGCTTTCCGGTACTTCGCGGTCAGGCGGAATGATGCCGCCCGGTCCAGATCGACCTGGTGTACAAGGACGGCCCCCTCAACCGCGCTTCCGCCGTAGGTGATGACGTCTTCGTTTCCGGCCCAGCCGCTCAGGTACAGGGGAGCCCGGATGCCGCGCAGGGCGAGACTCTGGGCGATCGTGCCGGAATCCAGGGAGCTGGCGATGATCATCACCGCGTCGAATCCGGGGTCCGAGGCCAGTTCCGCGATGCGTCCGTAATCGATCTCCTCGAGGCGGCCGTACAGGAGGACGTCCGTAAGCCGGACCTTCGACGCAAGCCCCGCCTGGTAGGTTTCGTAATAGGGCCGGTTGTACGCCGCCGCCAGGAAGAGGATCCGGGAATGCCCCGACTCCGCCATACGGCGCGCCAGGACTTCCGGGTCCCGCGCGGAAGTCATGATGGTGCGGAAGAAGCAATCGTCCTTCCCGGAGAGCTCCTCGGAGGTAGAGGTCGGGCTGACCGCGGGGATGCCTGCATCCTCCAGGGCCGGAAGAGCCCGGAGGGCCGAGGAGCTGGAAAAGAAGCCCAGGATCGCCGCCGCGCCGTCGGCTGCGAGATCCCGGACGGCGTCCGGCGTCCGGGAATCGTCGCTGGCGAGGTCCCGCACGTCCAGCCGGATCCTTTGACCCGCGACGCCTCCCGCCGCGTTCAATTCGTCGATGTACAGGAAGGCCGCGTCGCGCCCCTCGGTGCCCAGCATGTAGTCCATTCCGGACAGGCTGGCTACGAACCCGATTACCAGTTCTTTTCGGGGAGAACAGGAGATACTCAGGACCGCCAGGAGCAGGGCCGCGATCCTCTGCGGCAGTCTACGCGCCATGGGATACCATTCCTAATAAAAGAGTATAGCGGGCGTCCGGACCGCGCAAGGGGCCGGAGCCGCGTCTCCCGCAGAGAAGCGCGAAAGGAACCGTACGATGAGAATCCGGTCTCGAAGGAAGCGGCGGAATCCGGTATACTCCCCGGGGCGCCGCCTCCAGGGACCCGAAAGCTGGAAGCGGCCCCGGAGGGATCCCGGCATGGACGTCTCCCGATTCCGCAGGGTCGTCCGATTGGTGGACGATTTCACCTCTTCCGCGGATCCGCGCCTGCGCTGGATGTGGGGGGAAGCGCTTCTCGGCTTCGCCCTGCTCGAGCTGGACGCGGCCCTGGGCGAGGACCGGTACCTGCCGTTCCTGCGGACCTTCGGCGACCACTGGGCGGCCCGGGATCCCCGGGTGGACCAGTCCGACACGGTCGCCCCGGGCCTGGTTACGTACGAGCTTCAGAAAAAACTCCCGGGCCGGGGCTACGAGGGCCTGACCGCCAAGGTCCTGGACTACATCCGGGGCGCCCCCCGGGTCCTGGACGACTCGCCCAATCACCTGGGCTCCTCCCCGGAAGGCCGGCTCTACCCGAAGTCGATCTGGGTGGACTCCCTCATGATGCTGTCGGTGTTCCCGGCCCGGTACGGCGCGGAAACCGGGGACCGGGAGCTCCTGGACTTCGCGGCCCGGCAGCCCCGGCTCTGCGCGGCCCGTCTTCAGGATGCCCGGGACGGGTTGTGGCGGCACAGCTGGTGGGTGAAGGCGGCCCGTCCCCATCCCGCTGGGCGTATCTACTGGGCCCGGGGAAACGGGTGGGTCGTCGCCTCGCTCCCGCGCATTTTGGACAGCCTGCCGCAAGACCATCCCGAGCGGCCGGGGATCCTGGACATCCTGGACCGGACCAGCCGGGCACTCCTGCCCCTCCAGCGGCCCGACGGCTGGTGGGATACGGTCCTGCTCCCGCCCGGCCGGACCTACCGGGAATCCAGCGCCACGGCACTGATCGCCGCGGGCTGGCTGCGCTCCGTAGCCGCCGGCTACCTTCCCGACCGTTACCGGGCCCCCGCGGAGAAGGCCTTCCGCTCCGTGGTCGACTCCCTGGCCGAGGGGCCGGACGGCCGGCTTTCCATGCCCGAGATTTCAGCCCCCACGATCCCCCTGCCGGTCTTCCCGCGCCTGGGGTACGCTATCACGCCCCGGGGTTCGGACCGGACCTACGGGATCGCGGCCCTGGTGGTCGCGGCGGTCGCTTGGAAGGGGCTGGAGGGGTAGGAGAGGTCGGCCGTCCCTGTCTTTGCCGGCAGATGTCGCGCCTTACCACCCGTTCCTGTGGACCCGGGACTCGTCGTACCTGTCCACGGGGGTCGGATGCTGGGCCGGCTTGCCGACCGGGATGACCGAGTACGGCCGGATGGAGTCCGGCAGCCCGAGGTACTCCCGGACGAAGGACGCCGAGCCGGGCAGGACAGCGCTCCAGACCCCGCCCAGGCCGAGGGAATGGGCGGCCAGGAGGATGTTCTGGCTGGCCGCGGCGGCGTCGGAGTCCCCCGCCCGGGGCATGCGTTCCAGGGTTTCGTCCACGCAGACGACCAGGGCGAGGGGGGCCCCCTTCGGGGCGTTCGCCAGTCCCCGGAGTAGGCCCGCGAGCTTCTCTCCCTCCAGGACCACGAAGTGCCAGGGACGCTGGTTCATCGCGCTGGGAGCGTGGAATCCGGCGGCCAGGAGCTTGTGGACCGATTCCTGGGGCACGGCTTCCGGAAGGAAGGCGCGTACGCTCCGGCGGGTAAGGATGGTCTGGATCATGGATCCTCCTGTCCCGGCAAATATACTGGGGCGGGCTTCGGAAGGCGAATTCCGCGGTGCCCGGCCCGGCTTCAAGGCCGATTCCGGTCATAGGCCGGAGTGTAGCCGGCCTAGATCCCCCATTCCCGCATCCGGCGGGTGACCTCTTCGATCCGGCCGTCCAGGTTTTCTCCGGTGTACCCAGGCTGTCGGAGCTCGTCCACGACCTTCCCGTCCCGGAGGAAGAGGACCCGCCCGGTCCGGGCGGCCACCTTGGCGTCGTGGGTGACCAGGAGGACCGCCGTGCCCTCCCGGTTGATCTCCGCCAGGAGATCCATGATCTGGTCGGAGGACTTCGAGTTGAGGGCTCCCGTGGGTTCGTCGCAGAAGAGGATCCGGGGGTCGTTCATGAGGGCCCGGCAGATCCCCGCGCGCTGGAGCTGGCCGCCGGATACCTGGGTCACGTCCCGCTTTCCGAGTTCCCCGATGCCCACCCGGGCCATCAGGGTCCGGGCCTTTTCCGCGATCGCCCCGGCCTTTCCCGGCTTGTCCCGCAGGGAGGGGAGGGCGATGTTGTCCTCGAGG
The DNA here is from genome assembly GCA_041306765.1 of Spirochaetota bacterium. Classification (GTDB taxonomy): domain Bacteria; phylum Spirochaetota; class Spirochaetia; order Treponematales; family UBA12059; genus JAAYUR01. Next base: position 8,209 of record JBFZER010000144.1, read on the forward strand.
GTGAGGATCCGGAGCAGGGTCGGCTGCTGGAAGACGAAGCCCATCCGGGTGCGGCGGAGGTCCGCCAGCTCGTTCTCCTTCATCCCCGCGAGCTCGCGGCCCTCGAAGGAGACCCGTCCGCCCTCGATCCCGTCCATCCCGCTCAGGGCGTAGATCAGGGTCGATTTTCCGGAACCCGAGGGCCCCATGACCGCGACATACTCGCCCTGGGCGATCTCCACCGAGACGCCGTCCAGGACCCTTCGCCGTTCGTCCCCCGCGCCGTAGGACTTCACGATTTCGTGCGCGGAAATGATAGGGTTCATTGCTTACTCCTTGATGTTTTCGGGGATGCCCACCCGGCCGGCGCCGGAGGCCGCGATCAGGGTAGCGGCCAGCACGACCGCCGCGGTTAATAGGGGACGGATCAGGTACGAGGAGACCGGGTCGATCTCGAAGGCGAAGGACGAGGCGCCGAAGGAGGAGATCACCGCCCCCGCCAGGCCCTGTCCCAGGGTGTTCGCCAGGAGGGTCCCGGCCAGGATGCCCGCTGCCAGGACCAGGCCGGCGCGGGTCGCGTACTGGACGGCGATGTCCCGGTTCGTGAAGCCCAGGGCCTTGAGCACGGCGATGGAGTACCGGTCCTTGGTCGCTATCATCCGCATGAACAATAGGGTCAGGAGACCCGCCGCCCCCAGGGCCACGGCGGCCGAGGCGGCGGAGGCCGTCCCGACGGACCGGATCGTGGGGCCGAAGGTCTGGGCGACGTAGTAGTCGATATCCGACACCTTCGCATACCCGAAGCGGCCCGAGTATTCCCGGACCTTCCGGTCCAGGTCCGCCCGGTCCGCCAGGTTCACGCAGATCACGCTCCACATGACGTCCGGGAAATCGTCCCGGAAGGATGCCTTCGCGGTCTTGCCGCCGTTGGTGACGTCGGAATAGATCCCGCTGACCCTGAAGGTCCGGTCCTGTCCTCCCACGTCCAGGACCGCGATCCCCCCGACCCCCAGGCCCAGGTCCCGGGCGTTGATCTCGGACAGGGCGATCTCACCCTCCCCGGCCGGGGCGCGGCCCTTCGAGTACTCCACCGGGAAGGCCGAGTGGTCCCCCAGTTCCACCTTGATCCGCTCCTCCGGGCCCGCGGCGGTCCTGAGGGTGAAGACCCGGGTGGTGAGGACCGTATGCTTCGCCACGGAGGGATCCTCCGCCAGGGCCCGGGAGATCTCCGCCGCCTTCCCGGCTATGTCCTCGGCCTGCTGGATGTCGATTCGGAGGTCGCTCTTGCCGATCCCCAGGTACCGGGAGAACCCGGGGGAGGAGATCGTGGAGCGCAGGTTCTCCGGGACGATGCCGATGAAGACCGAGATGGC